>NZ_WXWT01000392.1:0-3431 GCF_009904725.1 Vibrio sp. V43_P6S15P86 | reverse complement strand
TCACAGTACAACCTAAAAATTTAACGTTCAAAAAAAGAATATTATTTCAGAACCTTTTAAGTATAGGGCGCTAAATAGCTGTATTTGGTGAGCAAAATAGAAAGAATCAACACAAACAAAAATCCCCAGTAATATGCAATAACATCACTGGGGATTTTTTCATCAATATAAAATCTAAGTCAGCTTAAGTTACTTTTTCTCTGACTTTTCCTTATACATTTCTTCAATTTCATCTTGGTATTTGTCATTGATGACTTTACGACGCAGTTTTTGAGTTGGCGTTAACTCACCATCATCCATAGAGAAAGCTCTTGGTAACAGTTTAAACTTCTTCACCTGTTCAAACTTTGCCAACTCTTTTTGGAGATCGTTAACACGCTTCTCAAGCATTTCGACCACTTGGTGATGCTTAATCAATTCAACGCGATCGTGATACTTGATATTCAGCTCTTTCGCATACTCTTCAAGAGAATCAAAACACGGCACAATCAGTGCCGAGACAAACTTACGCGTATCCGCGATAACCGCGATTTGCTCGATGAAGTGGTCTTTACCAATCGCACCTTCAATCATTTGTGGAGCGATGTATTTACCACCTGAAGTTTTCATCAACTCTTTGATACGATCAGTGATGAACAGGTTGCCATTTTCATCAATGTAACCCGCATCGCCAGTTTTTAGGAAACCGTGCTCGTCAAAGGTCTTTTCGGTCTCTTCTGGCATTTTGTAATAGCCACGCATCACCATTGGACCACGCACGAGAATCTCGTTGTTCTCACCGATCTTCACTTGCGCGCCAGGCATCGACATACCAATAGAGTCTGGGTTAAAGCACTTGTCATCCCAACACGATACTGTCGCCGTGGTTTCAGTCATGCCGTAACCTAACTTCACATTGATACCAATCGCGTGGAAGAATCGGCCTATGGTTTCATCTAACTTCGCACCGCCACACGGCATAAAGTTGATTTGTCCACCAAGTAACGCACGCAGCTTGCTCAGAACCAATTTATCCGCCAGGGCATATGACTTGCGCAGTATGAGCGATGGCTGACGTTTTTCTTGATGACAAGCGGCCATTTTTGCGCCCATGTTCACAGCCCAAGTAAACATGATCTTGCGATGAATTGGCGCGCGAGACACTTTCTCGTGAATCGCAGAGAAGATCTTCTCATAGAAACGCGGCACGGCACACATCACGGTAGGTTGCACTTGGCTCAGTGCATCACGTACCTGCATGGTGTCTTGCAAATAGCAGTTGGTCGCTCCTTTGTACAACACATAAAAGGTCCAAGCGCGTTCAAATACGTGTGACAACGGAAGGAAACACAGTGACACATCACTTTGAGAAAGGCTCAAACGTTGATCGTGCCCTTCCAATTGCGCCGCAATGTTTGCGTAGTCCAACATGACACCCTTTGGTTGTCCTGTTGTGCCCGAGGTGTAGATCAACGTGAGTAGATCATCTTCCTTTGCTTGCTCTAAACGTGCGTCCAATTCAACTTGGTATGTGGTATCGCCTTTGGCGACAAATGCTTGCCAAGAGATAACGAAATCATGCTCGCCAAGTTCGATATCATCAGACATGGTAACAATGAGCTCTAACTGCTCGCACTGGTCGAAAATGCTCACTGCTGCGTCAAATTGTGGCTGCTCACCAACAAACAGCACTTTAACGTCTGCGTTGTCAATGATGTACGCCGACTGAGCGGCGGTATTGGTTGGGTAAATAGGTACTGTTACGCCGCGTAGTTGTAGCGCTGCAATATCAGCAATCGTCCATTGCGGCATGTTGTTCGAGAAAATGCCGATTTTATCTTGGACTCCTAATCCCTGAGCCAAAAGTGCAAGTGATAAAGCATCAACTTGCTGACCAAATTGCGTCCACGTAATACCTTGCCATTCCTCACCCACTTTATGCTTGAGTGCAACGCGTGTACCACCGTTCGCAATTTGTTCACGAATACGTTTAACGATATGAAAATCTAACTTGGCCATTCTTTTACTTACCTTTTGGCTTACAGGCGTAAGCTAATTGAGCGAACAAGTGTACTCACGGCTTGCTAAAACGCAACTGACCAGTATCAAACTTATCACTAATAAGAGACAACTATCACTTATACGTCGCGAACATACCCAAAACTGCTGAATGATTACTCTATTTAACTTACTGTTTCGATTGTTGATTGCTAAAACAAAAAGCCCCGAGAGACAAAAATCTCTCGGGGACCAATGAATTGTAAAAATTGATGATTACCAATATGGTCTTAACCGATAAGACCAAACGTCATCTTATTTTGCGGCAACCACTTCACCACAAGTGATCATCAGTTGATCACGCAGCCAAATGTGGCCTTTATCTTTTTCACTTGATTCATGCCAACTTAAGAAGCCGCTGATTTCCTTATTTGCAAATGGGAAGTCTAGAATTTGCAGCTGATCGCTGTTTACCGCATTTTCTGCCATCCAACGTGGCGCGATAGTCACAAGCTCAGATTGACCCACCACATATAGTAGGTTGCTTAGACTAGAGCCTTCGTACGCGGCTTGGCAATCCAGTTCACGATATGCTTGTTCTGAGAAGCTACGTTGACCGTGCACTTTCGATAACTTCGCATGTTTTTCATTAAGCAGTTGCTCGGCCGTTACACCACCTTGAATGCGTGGGTGTGTTTTTGACGCGATAACCACTAATTCATCTTTGAAGATTTCAGTACTTGAGAAACCTTGCTCATCAAAGCGAGCATAATCGATCACAAAATCAATTTCTTGATAGCGCATACGCTCAGACAACAGACGGTCAAATTCTGCATCTAGGTGAAGCTGAACGTTTGGTGCTTGTTGATTCACTTTTGCCATGATCTTCGGAGCAAAACGCATGTCACAAGGGCTGCAAATCGCCAACTTAAATAAGCGAGTCGAAGATTCTGGTTGGAATACGGAGCTAGGAAGTTCATTACGAATCAGCTGTAATGCTTGGCGAATTGGGCCAAACAACTGACGAGCGCGTTGCGTTGGCTGAATACCACGGCCCTGACGCATAAACAGCTCGTCGTTAAACATCACTTTTAGACGTGCCACGGCATTACTTACTGCCGGCTGAGACATGCCTAAGTTATGTGCTGCACGAGTAATATTTTGCTCTTGCATCACAGCATCAAATACAGTCAGTAGGTTTAAATCTACACCACGCAAAGTGCTTTCCATACGGTAGCTAGCAATTGCGCTCATCGCATCTTTCTTCTCTAACATTGAGTGCGCCTCTTTTGTAATCGTCAACTTTGTTCATTAAATTCATAACGAATAGAATCCCATCTCGCACAAAAGACGGCGGCTGGATTCGAATCATTTTACGAATAGATAACCTAACTTTTTATTATATTTGCCGTCCGGATACTTCCGGCTCGAACTGTACTATCAACTAATCGATT
>NZ_WXWT01000136.1:0-3442 GCF_009904725.1 Vibrio sp. V43_P6S15P86 | reverse complement strand
ATTATTATTAAAACTGTCTTAGGGAATGAGGAAGAGTTCACAAGGACGTTGAATGACTTATTAACAGAAGTTGATTAACAGAAGTTGATTAACTGAAAGTTGAGAAGTGATGAAACATTTTTCCGAGAACTTGCACGAATTCTTTTTGACACGACATTGCTCACATTGCTTCCAGTGTAATTTATAGCTTCTTGGTTAAGCTGCTCTATTTACAGAATTTGCTTTACCACTTCTGCTAGGCGACCCCATTCGGGTCGCTTTTTTCTTTTCTACGATTTCTATTTGACGTCACTATTCGTATTTTTTCCACACACGATGATCATTTAAGGATCGTTGCTCTTCTCGCCGTTTTATAACATAAATATTTAAAAACAATAACTTATCGTGTGTGTTTTTTGTGTTTTCTATCATTGGATAACCAGTGGATAATTTCTATAAACAGAGTTATCCACAGGGTGAGGTTGTCTTCGTGAATAAAATCGAAAAATTTACGCGACCTAGATCGAGCGAACAAGATAGATTCGGATCAGCAGTCATGGCATCCTAGGCAGATCTCTCAAGTACTGAATTGGATACAGACAATTATGGCAAGTATTCCTGAAAATCCGTTGATCCTTATCGACGGCTCTTCTTACCTATATCGCGCTTTTCACGCCTACCCGGGCACCATGAGCAATGGTGAAATTCCAACTAATGCCGTTTACGGTGTCGTGAACATGTTACGCAGCATGATGCGTCAGTTTGCGTCTGAGCGCATCGCGGTGGTTTTCGATGCGAAGGGAAAAACCTTCCGTGATGATATGTATGCAGAATACAAAGCTAATCGTCCGCCAATGCCGGATGATCTGCGTTGCCAAATTGAACCATTGCACAATGTTATTCGCGCGATGGGTTTACCACTGATCTGTGTTCCTGGTGTCGAAGCGGATGACGTCATTGGTACGTTGGCGCATCAAGCATCACAAAAGGGCATGCCTGTATTGATCAGTACTGGTGATAAAGACATGGCGCAGTTGGTGGATGATAATATTACCCTGATCAACACCATGACGAACGTCGTGATGGATCGTGAAGGTGTGGTTGAAAAGTTTGGCATTCCACCTGAGTTAATCATCGACTACCTAGCGCTGATGGGCGATAAAGTAGATAACATCCCTGGTGTGCCAGGCGTGGGTGACAAAACAGCGACCGCACTACTGCAAGGTATTGGCGGTCTGACTAAGCTGTATGAAAATCTCGATGACATTGCTGCGCTTGGCTTCCGTGGTTCTAAAACCATGGCGAAGAAGCTCATCGATAACAAAGAAAATGCCATGCTGTCGTACGAGCTCGCGACCATTAAATTGGATGTTGAACTTGAAGAAACGCCAGAATCACTGCTGAAAGCGGAACCAAATAAAGACGAACTAGTGAAGTTGTATGGTCAACTGACGTTTAAATCTTGGTTGAACGAGCTACTTGAAGGTGGTTCTGGGTCGGTAGAAGCTGTTGAGCTTGCTGGCTCTGCTCAAGTATCTTCTTCTCATGCTGAGATGGAAACTTCCGCAGTGACAATCGACCGCAGCCAATATGAAACGATTCTGGATGAAGAAACCTTCAATGCGTGGCTAGACAAACTTCAAACGGCCGAGTTGTTTGCGTTTGATACGGAAACCGACAACCTAGATTACATGCTAGCGAACCTGGTTGGTTTGTCATTCGCTGTCGATGAAGGCATTGCCGCTTATGTGCCTGTTGCACATGACTACCTAGATGCACCTGAACAGCTTGATCGTGATTGGGTTCTAGGACAGCTTAAGCCAATTCTTGAAGATGCAGCGAAAGCAAAAGTTGGTCAAAACTTAAAGTATGATGCGTCTGTATTGGCTCGTTATGACATTGAACTAAAAGGTATCAAGCACGACACGATGTTGGAATCGTACATTTACAACAGTGTCGGCGGTAAACACGATATGGACAGCTTAGCGCTGCGCTTCCTACAGCATAGTTGCATTTCTTTTGAGCAAATTGCAGGTAAAGGCAAAAATCAGCTTACGTTTAACCAAATCGAGTTGGAACAAGCATCGCCATACGCGGCAGAAGATGCGGATGTGACCCTTCGTCTGCACAATCGCTTGTTTGCGAATATCGAGCAGGATGAAAGCCTGAAGACAGTGTACGAAGAGATTGAAATGCCGTTGGTGCCAGTTCTTTCGCGCATTGAACGCACTGGGGTCTTTATCGATGAAATGAAGCTGAGTGCGCAGTCGGTCGAGATTACCGCTCGCCTTGATGAGCTTGAAAAGAAAGCGTATGAAATTGCAGAGCAAGAGTTCAACATGAACTCGCCAAAGCAATTACAAGCCATCCTATTTGAAAAAATGGGTTTACCGGTGGTGAAGAAAACGCCATCAGGTACACCATCGACGAATGAAGAAGTGCTGCAAGAGCTTGCCTTAGATTACCCACTGCCAAAATTGATTTTGGAATACCGTGGTTTGGCGAAGCTAAAGTCAACGTACACGGACAAACTGCCGAAGATGATCAACCCAACAACAGGGCGTGTGCATACTTCTTACCATCAAGCGGTAACCGCAACAGGTCGTCTATCTTCTACCGATCCGAACTTACAGAACATTCCAATTCGTAACGAAGCTGGCCGTCGTATTCGCCAAGCGTTTGTCGCACCAGCTGGCCATAAAATCTTAGCGGTCGACTACTCGCAAATCGAACTGCGCATCATGGCGCACCTTTCTGGCGACCAAGCGTTATTGGATGCCTTCCGTGATGGTAAAGACATTCACGCTGCAACTGCGGCTGAAATTATGGGTCTGGATATTGAACAAGTATCGAGCGAGCAGCGTCGCCGTGCTAAAGCCGTTAACTTCGGGCTTATCTATGGCATGAGTGCATTTGGTTTGGCGAAGCAGCTTGGTATCCCTCGCGGCGAAGCACAAGCCTACATGGATAAATACTTTGAGCGTTACCCTGGCGTTATGCAGTACATGGAAGACACGCGCAGCACGGCTGCAGATAAGGGCTATGTTGAAACGATTTTTGGTCGACGTTTGCATTTACCAGAAATCAAATCGCGCAACGGGATGCGTCGTAAAGCTGCTGAACGTGCGGCAATCAACGCACCAATGCAAGGTACGGCTGCGGACATCATTAAGAAAGCGATGCTGTTGGTTGATCAGTGGATTCAGGAAGAAGGCAATGGCCGTGTGAAGTTGTTAATGCAAGTACACGATGAATTGGTCTTTGAAGTTGAAGAGTCATCATTGTCCGAAATTGAAAGTAAAGTACAGAAATTGATGGAATCTGCAGCAGAGCTAAAAGTACCATTGGTTGCAGAAGCAGGGCACGGTGATAACTGGGATCAAGCTCATTAGTCACTTTTAGACCAAAATAACCAATTAATTATGAGCCAGCGCACAAACTCTGGCTTTTTTTTGCGATTAAA
>NZ_WXWT01000457.1:0-3473 GCF_009904725.1 Vibrio sp. V43_P6S15P86 | reverse complement strand
CTAATAGATAACAAATACAGCCATCAATCTAGCAACGTTTTGCTCGGTTGGTTTTCACAAGTCAGCTTCCTTGCAAGCAGCATAAATAACAACATTAATAATGGACAATGTAACGTCGACAAGACTAATGACCACAAACCGCTAAACGATACGATATTAGCCGAGTACAAATAGAGTTGATCAACAAGCAACAATGCCAGCGTCACAAAGATCATCTGCCGAGTATCTAAATGTGCTTTCGATTCTTTAAATGTCATGACCAACGCTGATGCAGTGATTAAAATTGCTAACCAGCGACCAAACACAGGTAATGGCCAGATGACGGAGATGACCGCTGTTGTCGCAGTCATAATGAACCAGACGCCTTTTGAGCTTAGAACTTGATCAACGTTCACATCTTGATTTGTCTCCAGTCGAAGAACATGCCAAGCCACCAAGCTGCCTAACAGCGCGCCAAACAACATATCTAAAATAAAGGCACTGCCGAGGAAAAACTTACCTAACACCACAGTAAGAGTGATGAACACGAAGACTGCCGTTGTTCCATTCAAACCAAAATACTGGGTTCTATGAAACAAGAACGTCAGCACACAAAACCACACAGCGATAGGCAAGCTAGGAAAACTAAAGCCAAAGCTGTGCGTTAACTCCATCATTGGTATATAGACATGTGGGCGCGGTAGCGAAAAGCCTTGTTGAGCGACAAGCACCATAAGCGACGTTGCACTAATTGCGAAAAAGAGTCGGTACACAAACCGGCTACCAAAGCGCATCATGGCAAAAGGAAATAGAAAGAGTAGTACCGTTGGTTCTGTCAGATCTATAACGAGTTTCGAGATCTGATTCGCTACCTCGTAACTCGTTTCTGACAACGCCCCTACCCAGCTTTGTAAGTCTTTCATCCACCTCAATTCAATCTGACGAAATGAAGGCGCGGATTCGATCAACTGAGTCACATAAGATGCGGACTGCTGAGTAGCTTGTTCAAAAAACTGAATGGCTTGTGGCCATTGAGCGGGATAGCGGTACAAAAATGATGGCAGCTCGGATGGACCAAGTAACATTGCAGATGCGATTTCTACTCCGTAGTGAGGAGCAAACCAAATAGGTAACTCATTCCCACCTAAGGAATTGTTCATCGAAAAAGCAATAATCTCTGAATCTGATATGCAATCGTAATAAACCGCGGTGTTAGTTCTGCCAAGTTCCTCCCCAACCGTGACCACTAAACCCGTTTCTTCCCACGTTTCTCTTTGCGCAGCAACTTTGGGGGATTCTCCATCAATAATTGTCCCACCAGGTAGAGAAATCTTATCCGTCAATATTTCATGAACTAGCACTAACTTGTCGTCAGCACGAACAACGCAGAGCGCCCCTTTTACTTCGCTCGCGGCAGCTTTAGCCGTAGAGATTGGTGAAACAGGTAACAAAATAAAACAAAGGATGAGTAATAACAGCTGTCTCAACACAAAATATGACCTTAAGTAAACATTATGATAACCAATGAATAATGGCAGTTAATCTTATCTTTTTCGATAAAAATTAAGTAACGAGTTATGCCAAACAACGTTGATCGAATAAAGCATGATCTTGAAGCTCATTGGAGAGTAATTTAATGCAAACCTGACAAAAATCAGACAAAACATGAAATGTTGATCGCAATTCTGCCAGTTATATGAAGGTAGCGTCAGGATAAAGTCATACACATTTTATGGGTTCTCAAAGTTGGAACAATAAAAAAGGGCTTATTATTCGAAAACAATAAACCCTGCTTATGATAACTATGCGCTGCTCGTTGAAACCAAGAATGAATTCTACCTCAAGTCACCAACGAATCAGCTTTTGAATGCTTGATGGTTAGTTAGACTTGCAATGTGCGTCGCGAACTTCTTGCCAAACACCCCAAGGTCCAGAGTCTGCTGGGTTATCGCCTTGAGTCCACCACTGCGCCTGCCACACTTTGCCATTCCAAGTAACGTTATCCCCTTTGAGATACACCGTACTCGCTTGCCATTCTGCTGCGCAGTTATCTGTTGGAGGCGTTGTCACTGTTTTCGCTTGAGCCGACACTAGCGCCTGATATTGTGTGCTGGTCTTATCAACGTTGAAGTTCAAAGTCACTCTTGCTTCTCCCGCCTGAGCTGCTCCAAATTCGACATCGACACGACAACTTGCATTCATTGCTAACGTCGCCTGAGAACACTGATCATTAGCAATAACGGCAGCATCAGCAACGCCAGAAGCAAGCGCGCGAACGTTTTCTACAGTGAACGTCGTGTTACCTGAATTTTTGATAACAAAACTATGTTGCTGCAACTCGCCAACATTAAATGATGCCAATGTCTGTTCGGTGGTATACCCAACAGAAACATTCTCTTTCGGAGGTGTAGTCGTGCCAATGACACCATTAACAAAATTACGCATGGCGGCGATATCGCTATAAACACCATACATACCCAGACGAGCACAACCTATCCCCCAACTGACCACACCAAGTTGAGTAATTACGCCACCACGATTAATAACGATTGGGCCACCGCTATCTCCCTGACAGGAATCTATCCCACCTTGAGGAATTCCCGCACAGAATGACACTTCTCCAACGGTTGTGTAATTGCCACCGGCTTGACGACAAGTCGTGTCTGACACGAGTGGAACGTCAACCTCTTGCAACCGAGATGGAGAGCTTCCTCCTTCAGAGGTTCTCCCTAAACCTGCGACTGTAAGCCAATCTCCGATGCTGGCGTATTGCGTTAGACTGCCATCGGCAATTTCAACCGCAGCAACACCTTGAGGTACAGAGTCTAACTTTAAGACTGCGAGATCGTGAGAAAGCGTTGCTCGGCGATATGCCGGGTGCATGTGGATTTCACTCACGTTAGATCGAACACCGTCAGTGCCATTGTAAACGACGCCACCGATTTTAACCGCAATCTGATTCGGTGAATCACCCTCGACACAGTGGGCCGCAGTCAGGACATAGCCATTCCCAATATAGCTGGCACCACAATATGATCGGTTACCATAACGGCTAACAATTTGGGTATAGAATCTCCACTCACTAGGATCAGCAGTGATGCCGCCTACGATCTGGGGTTGTATAGTGTGATTTTGTGTCTGTGACAAATCATCAGCACTTGCGAACATTGGCAAAACAGCCAACGCAAGTAACGATTTTGTTAGTTTCAAAATATTGCCCTCTTGTTTTTGTAAGCACGATCCTCGTGCTACTAATAAACAAGCAGACAAAAACGCCAATACCAATGTGGGCGCATATTAATTTACTAACATTGCGAGCAACTTATAGAGAAAAGTCTATTGACGAACTGAATGATTTCAATTCGCTAGAATGTGTATCACAATATTAAAATTAAGCATAGTCATTAGCTCAACGGCTTTCTTAGATAGTGAATATGGTGTGCAAACCCTTGTTTTTCATACAAAGAGACTGCACTCTGGTTAAAGTGCCATAC
>NZ_WXWT01000445.1:0-3526 GCF_009904725.1 Vibrio sp. V43_P6S15P86 | reverse complement strand
GTTTTCTCCGCTAAACACACTAAAGCAGCAAAAGCTAAGTAAAATAAAGAACCATTTCATATCGGCATCCTTATCGTTTTCTTTTAGCTTAGGCAGTAGTCCTCACTTTCGCGAAATTTTAGATGTAGATCACGTAAATTATTGGGAAAAAATAAGCAAATATCTTACTTGATACTCAATACAAACAAAGATGAAAAGACATAAAAAAAGAGTGAGCCTGAAAGACTCACTCTTTTTACTTTGAATTGCCAGTCATTATGACTGATTTTTCTGCTTGAGTAGATCAACCATAATCGCGACAGACTCATCTAAATAAACATCAGGCGCTTCATAATCTTTAGGTATATCATCCAATGTTTTGAATGCTTCCTTACCTAAAGCAGCTTGACGCTCATTGATGCGTTGCAATCGAAGAGCTTCCGCTTTATCCGATTCAGCCTTACGAACTTTCTCGTTCAAAGACAACATATTATCGTCTTTTTCTTTACGATACTTCTCTATGTCTTCATTGATGAAACGGAATTCCATCTCATCAGAAATACGCTTGTTATGAAGAGCGGTGAGTTTTTCAACTAATGCTTCGTTGCTTGGGAAGGTTTGATATTTTGCTTTATCAATCTGATCCCAAGGTAGTGCATTGTCTTCTACACTTTCACCCGTTTCAGAAGCTTCAATTGGTGTTGGGTACGAAATATCGGGTGCAACACCACGATTTTGCGTACTTCCACCGTCAATACGGTAGAACTTCTGAATCGTGTACTGAACGTAGCCTAGCTCTTTATCGAAAAGATCGTAGATATGATTCAGTGAGCGATGCTGTTGAACCGTACCTTTACCGAAAGAATTTTCACCTAAAATAATTGCACGATTATAATCTTGCATCGCTGCTGCAAAAATTTCAGACGCCGAAGCACTGTAGCGGTTAATCAACACCGTCAGTGGACCATCGTAGCTCACTTTTCCGTCAGTATCGGCGTTCACCTTAATACGACCATAGCTGTCACGAACTTGAACAACAGGACCTTCTTTAATGAATAACCCTGTTAATGCTGTCGCTTCCGTTAATGCACCACCACCGTTGTTACGTAGATCAACGATTACGCCGTCAACGTTTTTGGTTTTTAACTCAGCAAGCAGTTTATCGGTATCTTTCGACAAACCGACGTAGAAACTTGGCACTTCTAAAATACCAATCTTCTTACCATCTTTTTCGATGATCTCCGACTTAACTGCGCGATCTTCTAGGCGAACTTTGTCACGAACAATTGTGACAATGTAACTCTTCGCATCGTTACCTTCTGGCAAGATCTGTAGATTAACCTTTGTGCCTTTTGGGCCTTTGATTAATTGAACTACATCATCCAGACGCCAACCGATCACGTCGACAATCTCTTCACCGTCTTGTCCAACACCGATGATTCGATCCCCTTCGCCAAGTTGCTTGCTCTTCGACGCTGGGCCGCCAACAACAAGTGAACGAATTACTGTGTAATCGTCAGTCATTTGCAGAACGGCACCAATGCCTTCCAGAGAAAGGTTCATTTCCGATTGGAATTGCTCAGCATTACGTGGGGAAAGGTAGCTAGTATGAGGGTCGACTTGTCGGGCGAAGGCATTCATATATAACTGGAATGCATCTTCGTTATTAGTCTGTGTGATCCGCTTCATCGCGTTGTTATAACGCTTCTCTAAAACTTCTTTAATCTCTGGCCATTCTTTGCCAGTCAGTTTCAGATTTAACGCGTCATATTTCACGCGCTTACGCCATAACTCGTTGAGCTCCGCTTCGTCTTTTGGCCATGCAGCTTCAGAACGGTCTAACTCTATCTCGTCATCAGTATCAAACTTGATCTCTTCGTCGAGTAGCGTTAACGCATAAGCAAAGCGCTCGAAACGCTTTTGCATTGAGAGGTTATAAACATCAAAAGCAATTTGGTTGTTACCAGCTTTTAGCTGATCATCAAGCTCAATTGACCAGTCTTTAAAAGAGTCGATGTCCGCTTGAGTAAAAATATTTCTATTATAATCAAGCAATTCTACATAGCGTTCAAAGATCGCTTTGGAGAAATCATCATTGAGGCTGAAATGCTTATAATGAGAGCGGGTAAATCGAGAGGTGACTCGTTTGCTAGCTGTTTCGTGCTGAACTTCAGGAGCGAGAACCGGCAAGTCATCTTTATGTAGTTTGGCTTCGAGAGCCTGAGCTGATGCTGCTAGCCATAAGCTAGCAGCAATCAGTGTCACTTTTGAACGGCAATTCATGCGTAGGAGTATCTCCTTTATGCGCGCAAGTGCTCCGCTTTCACAACCATTTGTAGGCCGTTAGCAAGTTGAACACGTACATCATCCTTATTGATCTCAACAATGGTCGCTGCCATGTTTCCTTTGCCCATGTTCACGTTAACTGCGTTACCTACTGTGATTTCGTCAGCATTTAGAGCGCGCGTTTCTACAGGCTTAGTTGTTTTTTGTACTTTTGGTTTGTTAGTACGACGAGGCTGTTGAGGCTTTTTAGCCGCTGGTTTCGCTTTCGCCTTACCCTCTTCACGAGCTTTTTGTGCTTGTTCTTTACGACGAGCTTGAACTTTTGCCTTGCTTTCTGCAAGTGTCGCTTTCGCGTGTTCAACGTGCTCTTCTTCTAGCTCACCACAAGGGTTGCCGTCTAGGTCTACACGTACTGCACCTGGTTTTACACCATGTAGGTAACGCCATGATGAAGTGTACTGTCTTAACGCTGCACGAAGCTGTGTTTTGCTTACTTTTTCGTCTTCACTTAGACGTTCCGCAAGATCTTGAAAAATACCAATTTTCAGAGGTTTTGCTTCACCTTCTAAAGTAAAGCACTTAGGGAAACATTCAGCAATATATGCAATAACTTCTTTGCTGTTTTTTAACTTTTCAGTCATGAGGGTTCCTGATTTGAGCGGATTTCCGCGAAGCATTAAGAAAAAATATTCTCGTATTATAGTGACATGCCAAGGAAAAACCACACTCGAGGGCTAATTTATGCGTCGTTCGCGTGTGAATTAAGCAGCTTTTCTACTTCAGCCATGAAATGAGTGAGACCTTCTTCGTCTGTTTCATTGAATCGACCAATACTTGGGCTGTCAATATCAAGGACACCAACCACCTCTCCATTGATAGAAAACGGAATCACAATTTCCGAATTACTCGCTGCATCGCACGCTATATGTCCCTCAAATTCATGAACGTCGTATACTCTTTGTATGGTGTTAGTTTTTGCAGCAGTACCACAGACACCGCGCCCCATAGGAATGCGGACACAAGCTGGTTTTCCTTGGAACGGACCAAGAACGAGCTCTTCACCTTTTGCTAGGTAAAAGCCAGCCCAGTTAAGATCGTCCAATTCCATGAAAAGCAGTGAGCTCAAGTTTGCTAGGTTAGCAATAAAGTCTGGCTCAGACTCAATTAGAGCAACGGCTTGTTTGGTTAGTCTATGGTATTGTTCTATGTTCATATTAACTTCCTACTTACTATAAAAGCTTCCATTCTCACTGTATGGCGC
>NZ_WXWT01000265.1:0-3540 GCF_009904725.1 Vibrio sp. V43_P6S15P86 | reverse complement strand
ACACCAGATGCGGCTAAAAACAGCGAACATCCGCGATTAAAACGTTTCGCCATCTTTGGATTTGAAAACCAATGTCTAAGGTACAAACCAAAAATCGCGTAAATTGAAATGGCGACCATTTCTAAAATCAAAAACGTGGAGCCAAGGGCAAAAAACTGCTCTTGAACGTTGGCGTTCACATCAACAAACTGCGGCAAAAACGCAGTAAAAATAAGAATCGCCTTCGGGTTACCGGCGGCAAGCGTAAACTCTTGTTTCGCAAGCCCTGCATAGTTGCGAGAGTTAGTTAACTCAGAGATCGGGCTCGATTCCGAACGCCAAAGGTTGAATGCAATCCACAATAGATACAACGCCCCCACCAGCTTTAACGCTAAAAACAGCATTTCTGATGTGTACAAAATCACGGCGAGCCCAGAGGCAGACAACGCGATCATGCCAGAAAATGCCGTAATACGCCCTAAACTAGCGACAAACGCGGCACGAAAACCGTAACAACGCGCATTATTCATTGCCAATAAGTTGTTTGGGCCTGGAGTCATATTCAGAGCAAAGCAAGCGGGAATAAAAAGGAGGAGCTTCCAAATATCCATGATAAAAAATGGCCTTAATTTTTAGTAATAGCCCGCACCGTAACATTGGCTGCTAGAATGAGTAAATAAAAATTCTACGCTAGAGCATTTCCGCTTCAAACCGAGCTGATCTGGCTTGCGCAATCGTACAGTGCGTTTCTGTCATCAACTCTGCCAAGGTGATATTTGGGTTTTGCACCACCAACCGAATCAGTTTTTCTTCTAACGGTTCCAGTTTGTCCTGATGAACGGATAACCCTTTCTCCAACTTATTCATCACAAACCTTAGCTCTTCACACTGCCCTGCTTTTAGCTGATCAAGTAACGCTTTTAAGTTCAAAGCTTCTCCAGAAACTTGCCAATGACGAGAACGCCTAACTCGCTTAACGTCACACCCGCAATCCGCCGCAATGACTTTAATGCGTTTAGCATTCTCACCGCCAATGCGATGAATCAGAGAGGGAAGCGAAACAATAATGTTGTCATCATTCATCCGTTACTCTCCCACCACTGACACATTCTCTCCAACCCAACTGAGTAGCTGTTTGGCGGCTTTGGAGAGTACCTGATTTTGGCGCACAATGTAGCCGAAATCGGTGTTTGGAAAACTAGGTAAAGGCGTGACTTCTCGGGAAAGCATTAGCCTCGGATCAAGAGAGAAATCCGGCACAATGGCGGTCCCAAATCCTGCTTCTGCCCAGTCGATTTGTGCTTCCACACTGCCCACTTCCATCACACGATGCTTAGGCAGATTTAATTCAGGTAAAGATGCATCTATCAGCTCACGGGTTCGCGTGTCGTGCCCTAGCAGAATCAACGTCTGGCTCTCTTTTCGATTGTCCTGCCACTCAAAAATGTTATCGCCAAACGCACACCAGTGAATTTGCGTGAGAGGCGTAAAATGCAACGGTTGACTCTCTTTTTGTGCGATAACAAAGCCGATATCGGCACGCGCACTTTTCACCAAATCCACCGCTTGAGAAGATGTGGTATTGAACAATGCCAAGTCGATACCCGGGTATTCACTTTTGAATTGCTGAAACGGTTTGATAAGCAATAAACGTGAAACGATATCGCTCGCCGCAATAGAAAGCGTTCCTTGCGTAAGATCGTTGATGGCATTGAGATCCGATTGGCAAATTTGCAGCTCATTGAGCATTCGCTGAGCCGTATCTAACAAACGCTTTCCCGCTTGCGTCAACTGCACAGGATTTCGCTCAATCAATTTCGTGCGCGTGGCCTGCTCCAACTGCTTGATATGCAAGCTGACGTTCGGTTGCGTCATGTGCAGTTCCGTCGCTGTTTTGCCGAAATGCTTTACCTCTGCAAGAGTTACGAAGGTTCGCAGCCAGTTCAAATCTAACATTGCCAATTCCGATATGAGATTCTTATCAAGTTAATGAGTATAATTAATTTCTCTTATTATGGCGAACGCCTTAAGATTTTTGCATCTGTTTTTGGAGATTAAATTATGTCGTCTATCGTTGTTGTGGGTGCAAACTGGGGTGATGAAGGCAAAGGCCGCATCGTTGACTTTTTGGCAGAGCAAGCTTCTGCGAGCATTCGTTTCCAAGGTGGTAACAACGCGGGTCACACCGTGGTTAACGATCTAGGTACGTTTAAGCTGCACCAGCTACCAAGTGGCGTATTCAACCCAGACTGTTTGGCAGTGTTAGGTCCGGGTATGGTTATCAGCCCTGCGTTGCTGTCTCAGGAGATTGCGGAAGTTGAAGAAGCGGGCGTAAAAGTGAATATGTGCATCTCTGATCGCGCAACACTGTGTCTACCTCTACACGCACTAGAAGATATGCTAGAAGAACAGCGTTTAGGCGACAAAGCATACGGCTCAACTCGTCAAGGTATTGCACCTGCGTACGGTGACCGCGTAATGAAGAAAGGCATTCTTGTTGGTTGGTTGAAGCAACCAGAAGTATTGGTTGAACGCCTTCAATTCATGATGGATTGGAAACTGCCACAACTGCGTGCGCTTTACCCGACGTTCGAGTTTGAACAAACTGCTGAAGAACTGGCGAACTGGCTGCTAGAAGTCTCTGCACCTTGGCGCGATTCAATTTGCAACGTAACGCTTCCTCTAAAAGAACTACAAGCGAAAGACAAAACTCTATTGTTCGAAGCGCAGCTTGGCGCGGGTCGTGACCTTGTTTACGGTGAGTACCCTTGGACAACATCTTCTAACGTTGTATCAATGTACGCGGGTATCGGTAGTGGCCTTCCGGCACTTCGTCCTGAACGCGTTATTGCGGTTGCAAAAGCATTCAGCTCATCAGTAGGTACTGGTACGTTGATCACGGCAATGGAAGAGCAAGACGCTTTCCGTGAACTTGCAGGCGAGTTCGGTGCAACTACAGGTCGTCCGCGCGATATGGGCTACTTCGACGCAGTCGCTACGAAGAATGGCGTTGAACTGCAAGCCGCAACTGAAATTGCACTAACGAAAGTAGACTGTTTGACTGGCCTTAACGATCTGAAAATCTGTGTTGGCTACGAAGGCGACCACAGCGAAAACCCAATCTGGCCTCAAACTGCATCTCTTGCGCCAATCTACGAGAAGATGGAAAGCTGGAGCGAGGACATCACAGGTTGTCGTAAGTTTGAAGAGCTACCAGTAGCAGCACAGAAATACGTTCTACGCATTGAAGAACTGATGGGCGTACCAGTAAAAATGGTGTCTGTGGGTCCAGGCCGTGAACAAATGATTATGCGATAAGATGTGAATTAACACATCATTGGCAAGCGGCTTTTATCTGTTCCGGGGTAAAGCCGCTTTTTTTTACACTGTAAACTTTGAAGAAATTGCACTTCTCAATTCGTGTTTAGTAACCTAATCGCGCCTCCCTTCCCTCTTTATTTCCCAATCAATAGATTAGAGCATATAACGCATTGTGCACGTTATTAGTACATCTCACTTGTTAAGGAAGCACGTTATTTAAGTTAATTGTTTGAATTAATG
>NZ_WXWT01000336.1:0-3553 GCF_009904725.1 Vibrio sp. V43_P6S15P86 | reverse complement strand
GATGTAGGACTCGGTTGGTTTACTTTGAAAGACATCAAAGTCGGTGAATTAAAAGACGAGGTAGTCACGGGGGTAACGTGTCATATAGCTTCTATCGAAGCAGATTTTAGCTTAGCGGATCCAAGTGACAGCTCAATATCCTGTCGTCAGACTGGCGAAATCACGTCGGAGATGATTGCAAAAATAGATAAAAGTAAGTCTGGCGAAATTGTATTTAAGAAGTCAAAAAGTATTTTCTTCAAAACAATGAAGGTTCGTCGTATTTATGACGCAGACAATCAAACCTTACTCTACCTGTCTTACACAACAAAAGAGACAGACGGTAGCTTTAAGCACAGCCTATCGACGGTTCCACTTTGGGGCACCAAGGCTTACGTTGAGCCAACTGAAGTGAAAAAGTAACGCAGCTAATTTTGGGTAGCTCCAAGCTCGTTGTTAAAGAGAATAACCGATCAACAATCTGAAAAGCGACCAATTGTAGTACTATAAGCATCAGTAATTTAGGCTATCTTGGTCGCAATTTCTCCAGCTCGCTGATTTTTTCAGCGGGCAAACTTCTTTGTAATAAAACGCCACGATTTTCATTTTTTTGTGATACAATCCCGCCTCTTTTTTTTTCTCACTCAAGAACAAGCATGAAGTTTCCTGGTCAGCGTAAATCTAAACACTACTTCCCAACTCACGCTCGAGATCCATTAGTAAACCAAATCCGACAAGCGCCTAAGCTATATCGCCCAACTATTGTTGGTGTCGGTCAAACCATCGTAGATATCGAAGCGCGTGTAGGTGATGCGTTTTTAGAAAAATACAACCTAAGTAAAGGACATTCACTCGTTCTTGAAGAAAGCAAAGCAGATGCACTTTACGAAGAACTGGTTGAGCAAGGCCTGATCACACACCAATACCCAGGTGACACGATTGGCAACACGCTCCACAATTACTCAGTATTGGCGGATAGCAAATCCGTTTTGCTCGGTGTGATGTCCAAGAACATTCAAGTTGGTTCTTTTGCTTACCGCTACCTTTGCCGCACGTCTTCACGCATGAACCTCAACCACCTACAAACGGTAGATGGTCCTATTGGTCGTTGCTATACCCTGATTTCTCAAGATGGCGAACGCACATTTGCTATCAATGAAGGTCACATGAACCAACTACTTCCGGAAAGCATTCCTGAAGAGATCTTTGAGAAAGCATCAGCTCTGGTTGTTTCTTCTTACCTAATGCGCGGTAAAGAAGAGGATCCAATGCCGAGAGCGGTACAAAAAGCGATCGACTTTGCCAAGAAGCACGATGTCCCTGTTGTACTAACTTTAGGCACAAAATACGTTATCGAAGGTAACGCGCAGTGGTGGCAAGAGTACATTCGCGAGAACATATCTGTTGTTGCAATGAATGAAGAAGAAGGCGCGGCATTAACAGGCGAGACAGAACCGCTAGCGGCTGCTGATAAAGCACTTGAGTGGGTTGATCTTGTTCTATGTACTGCTGGCCCAAATGGCCTATACATGGCAGGTTACACCGACGAAAAAGTAAAACGAGAAACCACACACGACATTCTTGAAGGTTCAATTGAAGCCTTTAACCAATACGAATTTAGTCGTGCGATGCGTCAAGGAGATTGTGAGAAGCCAATGAAGGTATACTCTTACATTGGTCCTTACCTGGGGGGTCCACTAGAGATTAAGAACACCAACGGCGCAGGTGATGCGGCGCTTTCTGCTTTACTGCATGATATGGCTGCAAACTCTTTCCATCAAAAAGAAGTGCCTAACTCAGAAAAGCACGAAGTACGCTGTTTGACTTACTCATCACTTTCTCAGATCTGTAAATATGCAAACCGAGTAAGCTATGAAGTGTTGACACAACACTCTCCTCGCCTATCGCGAGCACTTCCTGAACGAGAAGATAGCTTAGAAGAAACTTACTGGGATCGTTAAGATCACAGCTTTAAAGCTAAAAATACATCAAGGTCACCATTTGGTGGCCTTTTTGTTTTGATCTGGCGCAGTAAATAGTAGATTTTGTTAGTATGTAGCACAGTATAGAGCAGTAAACTCTTTACATACCGAATCGAAACCGTACTATCACCGAGCAAACGTTTGCCCAACAATAATACTTGCTCCAACTCAGATTGTTTTTCAACACTACCTGCGAGTCACTTTAGGGATTATCCATGCAGTCAGATATTGAAATTTGCCGAAACACACCACTTTCTTCTATTGATGTTATTGCGGAAAAAGTAGGGTTACTACCCGAAGAATATGACACTCACGGGAAGCACAAAGCCAAAGTCCATCCAAAATGTTTGGAGCGGCTAAAAGAGAATGATAACGGTAAGCTTGTGCTTGTTACTGCGATCACTCCTACCCCACTTGGCGAAGGAAAAACCGTTACAACTGTCGGACTGGCGCAAGGTTTAGCTAAGCTTAGACAATCCGTTATCGCATGTATTAGACAACCTTCTATGGGGCCTGTATTCGGTATTAAAGGCGGTGCTGCTGGCGGTGGTTATTCCCAAGTTGCTCCAATGGAAGAACTGAACTTACACCTTACTGGTGACATCCATGCGGTGACGGCGGCGCATAATCTAGCTTCAGCCGCGCTTGATGCTCGCTTGTATCATGAACAACGCGAAGGCTATGATGCCTTTGAAGCACGTACTGGATTAAAGGCACTTAAAATCGATACGGCAAGCATTACTTGGAAACGAGTAATGGACCATAATGATCGTGCACTACGTAAAGTCAAAATTGGGTTAAATGAGCCAGGAAAAGTCATCAATGGATACGAACGCGACGAAGGGTTCGATATTTCTGCCGCGTCTGAGTTAATGGCTATCATTGCACTGGCTAAAGATTTGAAAGATTTACGTCAGCGTATTGGGAAAATTGTCGTAGCGTACGATTTGAACGGAAACCCGGTAACCACTGAGGATCTGCAAGTTGCAGGAGCAATGGCAGTGACATTAAAAGAGGCCATTGCACCGACACTGATGCAAACTCTGGAAGGTGTTCCTACGTTGATTCACGCAGGCCCGTTCGCAAACATCGCCCATGGAAATTCATCCATTATTGCCGACGATATCGCGTTAAAACTATCAAGTTACACTGTAACAGAGGCGGGGTTTGGTTCGGACATGGGATTTGAGAAAGCGTGTAACATTAAAGCTGCCGCCGCCAGCAAGGCGCCAGATTGTGTAGTGATAGTAGCGACATTACGCGGCCTCAAAGCAAATTCTGGACACTACGATTTACGACCAGGTATGGCTATTCCAGATTCCATTTTTAATCCAGACCAAGCAGCATTGGAAGCGGGATTTGAAAACTTAAAATGGCACATTAATAACGTCCATAAATATGGCATTCCAGCTGTTGTCGCTATTAACCAGTTTCCGCAAGATTGTGAGAAAGAGCTTAAAATACTTAAAGAGCTGGTTCAGCAATTTAATCCGGAAGTTAAAGTCGCTATCAGCACCGCTTTTGCGCAAGGCGGGCAAGGCACAACTCAGTTAGCTCAACATGTTATTGACGCTTGTGCCCAGCCTACAGAG
>NZ_WXWT01000365.1:0-3564 GCF_009904725.1 Vibrio sp. V43_P6S15P86 | reverse complement strand
ATTTTACCTTCCATATACCTCTTACCGTTTTAACTCTCTATAGTTAATCATTATTAATCGCATAAGAATCAAAGAAGTAGAGTAATTGATCTACTTGCTTCACGTTTATTTAAACGCACGTTTGATAAATTTAACAAATTCATTACAATGCATCAGGTCAGACCTCTTGTATTTAAGGAGAAACAATGGGCAAGCAGGAAGTAAAAACACGCAATGGTGAGCGTGTCGCTATTGTCGCGGGGCTTCGAACTCCCTTTGCTCGTCAAAGCACGGAATTTAGCCAAGTGCCAGCGGTCGATTTAGGGAAAATGGTAGTAAGCGAAATGCTTGCTCGAACAGATATTGATCCGAAGCTAATCGAACAAGTGGTATTTGGACAAGTAGTACAAATGCCTGAAGCGCCAAACATCGCACGAGAAATCGTGTTAGGCACCGGTATGAACATCCATACTGATGCTTACAGTGTGACTCGTGCGTGTGCAACGAGTTTTCAAGCTGCGGTCAATGTCGCAGAAAGCATCATGGCGGGAACCATCGATATCGGTATTGCTGGTGGTGCAGACTCTTCTTCCGTCCTGCCTATTGGCGTATCTAAGAAACTGGCCGCTAATCTGCTTGCTCTAAGTAAGACAAAAACAATGGGTCAGAAGCTTAGCATCCTCAAAAACTTGAGCTTTAAAGACCTTATGCCAGTGCCTCCTGCAGTAGCCGAGTACTCGACGGGCTTGTCGATGGGACAAACTGCGGAGCAAATGGCAAAGACGCATGGTATTTCTCGTGTAGAGCAGGATGCGCTAGCACATCGCTCTCATACGCTGGCTTCCCAAGCTTGGAAAGAAGGTAAGATCCAAGGTGAAGTGATGACGGCTTTTCCCGAACCATACAAAAAATGGATTTCGGAAGACAACAATGTCCGTCACGACTCAACCGTAGAAGGGTACGCGAAACTTCGACCTGCCTTTGATCGCCAGTATGGCAGTGTTACGGCAGCTAACAGTACGCCACTGACTGATGGTGGTGCTGCAGTGATGTTGATGCGCGAAGGTAAAGCGAAAGAGCTTGGCATGGAGATTCTTGGCTACATACGTGGCTACGCATTTTCAGCGATCGGTGTGGAAAAGGACATGCTGATGGGACCGACTTATGCCACAGCGAAAGTGCTAGAAAATACAGGCTTGGAATTGTCTGATCTGACGTTGATCGACATGCACGAAGCGTTTGCTGCGCAAGCATTGGCGAATGTGAAGATGTTTGCTTCAGATAAGTTTGCTCAAGAAAATCTAGGTCGTTCGAAAGCGATCGGTGAAATCGACATGGATAAGTTTAACGTGCTTGGTGGCTCAATCGCTTACGGTCACCCATTCGCGGCGACAGGTGCACGAATGATGACGCAAACCCTACGTGAACTGAAACGCCGTGGTGGCGGTATTGCATTGAATACCGCATGTGCAGCTGGCGGTCTTGGTGCAGCAATGATTCTGGAGGTTGAGTAATGAGCGAGCAAAAAGCATTTAGTCTAAAAGTTGATGAGCAGAATATTGCTTGGTTAGCGATTGACGTACCTAATGAAAAAATGAATACGCTACAGGCGGCTTTTGCTGATGAAATGAAAGAAATCTTTGCTCAGCTAAAAGACGCCAGTGGCATCAAAGGGATGATCATTCATTCCCTAAAACCGGACAACTTTGTCGCGGGGGCCGATGTTCGCATGCTAGAAGCGTGCACGACCGCAAGTGAAGCAGAAGCATTAGCGAGGCAAGGTCAAGAGCTATTCCAGCAGCTATCGGACTTACCATATCCTGTGGTTGCCGCTATTCACGGTCCATGTTTGGGCGGTGGTTTAGAGCTTGCTCTTGCATGTGATTATCGTGTTTGTACGGATTCAGATAAAACGCGTTTAGGCCTACCAGAAGTACAGCTTGGATTGCTGCCAGGTTCCGGCGGTACGCAGCGTCTGCCGCGTTTGATTGGCTTGTTACCTTCACTGGACTTGATCCTGACGGGTAAACAGCTTCGCGCAAAGAAAGCTAAAAAGCTGGGTGTGGTTGACGCCTGTGTCCCTGACACCATTTTGCTCGACGTAGCTAAACAGTTTATCGACAAAGGTAAAAACAAGGGTACGAAAAAGCTATCCACGAAAGAAAAAGTGATGTCGGGTAGCGGGTTAGGGCGCAAGTTTGTGTTTGAACACGCAGCGAAGAAAACCAATCAGAAAACTCGTGGTAACTATCCAGCAACGGTCGCGATTTTAGACGTTATTCAGCATGGTTTAGAGAAAGGTTTCGCCCAAGGACAAGAGCTTGAAGCGAAACGCTTCGGTGAGCTTGTGATGAGCTCTGAATCAAAAGCGCTCCGTTCTATCTTCTTTGCGACAACGGAAATGAAGAAAGAAAATGGTACGGATGCGAAACCCGCGCAAGTTCATAAAGTTGGCGTGCTTGGCGGTGGCTTGATGGGCGCAGGAATCAGCCATGTGTCTGTTGCAAAAGCGAAGGTGCCTGTCCGCATCAAAGACGTCAGCAACGATGGCGTTCTAAACGCACTCAACTACAACTACAAGTTATTCGAGAAACAGCGTAAACGTCGCATTCTATCAAAAGCCGATCTGCAAGCGAAAATGTTGCAATTGTCTGGCGGTGTCGACTTTACCAGCTTTAATCATATTGATGTCGTAATTGAAGCCGTTTTTGAAGACTTAGATCTTAAACAAAAAATGGTGGCGGATATTGAAGCGAATGCCAAGCCGGAAACCATCTTTGCGACCAATACCTCTTCGTTACCAATCCACAAAATTGCAGAAAAAGCGGAGCGTCCAGAAAACGTAGTGGGTTTGCATTACTTCAGCCCGGTAGAAAAAATGCCGTTGGTGGAAGTGATTCCGCATGAAACGACATCAGATGAAACCATTTCAACAGTCGTTGCACTTGCTAAAAAGCAAGGAAAAACCCCGATCGTAGTGAAAGACAAAGCGGGCTTTTACGTGAACCGCATTCTTGCGCCATACATGAACGAAGCGGCGCATATTCTGCTGGCTAACGAACCGATCGAAAAGATTGATACGGCGTTGCTTGATTTTGGTTTCCCTGTCGGCCCGATTACCTTACTGGATGAAGTCGGTGTCGACATTGGCGCGAAGATCATGCCGATTCTAGTCAATGAGTTAGGTGAGCGATTCAAAGGCCCGGACGTGTTCGATATCTTATTGAATGACGGTCGCAAAGGACGTAAGAGCGGGAAAGGTTTCTACACTTACAAAGGTAAGAAGAAAGAAGTCGATAAATCTATCTACAAGCTGCTTAAGCTCGATCCTGAATCTAAGCTGAGCGATAACGATATTGCGTTGCGCTGTGTACTACCAATGCTGAATGAAGCGGTACGTTGTTTGGATGACGGCATCATTCGCTCGCCACGTGATGGTGATATTGGTGCAATATTTGGCATTGGTTTCCCTCCATTCTTGGGCGGTCCATTCCGTTATATGGATCAGTTTGGCATTAAAGAACTGGTTGAGAAAATGAATGAGTTTGCATCGAAGTATGGCGATCGTTACGCACCGTGTGATGG
>NZ_WXWT01000219.1:0-3612 GCF_009904725.1 Vibrio sp. V43_P6S15P86 | reverse complement strand
GTGGTATTCAAGCGTTCAATGAATACTGGTTACGCAGGTGTACAGAACCCACTGTTCTTCAAAGAAAATACATCAATGCTATTTGGTGATGCGAAGGAAAGTGTTGAGTCTATTTTTAAAGCACTCTAACCATTCTTGATTTAAAACTATACAGGGTCAGCAATCGCTGGCCCTTTTTTGTTCCGTTTCAATGTTATAGTAATGCAAATCCTTCTGTTAGCAGATGTCAATTGCTTGTAGATTGATGTATAGTTTTGGCTAATGTAACAAGTGACGGTAACAGTTTGATTAAAAAGTTTTTGCTCGGTTTTGCAACTGTATTGCCGCTTTTTTCGGCACCTGCATTTTCCGATTCACTACCAGAAAGAATAGATACGTTTACAGAGCTATTTAATTATGAAGTAGCTCTTAAATCGTATGATATTCGTATTCTGCAATCAAATTATCCTACCAAGTTACTTGCGCCAGATTCGCTTCTGCCGCAAACGTCTGACTATCCGTTAAAAGATATACAACAGCTTTACAGCTTAGCGAATACTTGTCGTGGTAAATTGCCACTAAGTCCTTTAATTACTGAGCCGTTAGTATTTACAAGAGCTATCTGTAAAGGGACGCAACTGACACCACGTTGGTTCTCGCGTAGTGGCCTCATTCACCCTGGTGGTGGAACTTATGCTGCACGCTATGTGGATAAGTATCCAGAACTCAAACCCAAGCTTGCTCAATACATGCATATTAAAGAGCGTGACAATGAGGAAGGGGATGAGTTGTTAGAAAGCTTGAAAAACATGGACGACGACGCCATTAATGCTTTGATTGCAGGCGCGAGCATGTTTATCGAAGGTAACGAACTTTGGTTACGACGTGGTGACCGTTACTTTGTTTTCGAGAAAGATATCTGGGAAGAAAACGTCGCTAATGCGGGTCTGTCCTACGCTCTAGCGTCTCAAAGCAAAAGTTGCTTTGTTAAACGAGGCAATATTTGTTGGGATGTAGAAGATCACTCACAAGTTTTGCGGATCAGTATGATCATACTGGTAATCGCAAATATTCTTCTAGTGATTGGTTGGGCTGTATACCGCTGGAATAGTAAGCGAGAAGAGCTCCGTAGTAGAATGCTTGTGTTGCAAATTTTAACGCATGAGCTCAGAACACCGATTGCATCTCTATCACTGACGGTTGAGGGCTTTCGCCGAGAATTCGAGCATCTACCTGAAAGCGTATATGACGAGTTCCGCAGATTGTGTGAAGATACACGTCGTTTGCGTCAATTGGCAGAAGCGAGTAAAGATTATTTGCAATCTGATAACCAAATGCTTGCAACAGATTGGGTTCCGTCTGTCGCAGACTGGTTAGAATTTAAGATCGAAGAAGAATTTGATAGTGCCGTGCTTTTCAACATCAATGAAGATGTGGCTGCTAAAGTTAATGTGTACTGGTTAGGAACTTGTATCGATAACTTGCTTCGTAATGCGCTTAAGTACGGTATTGCACCAGTTGAATTGGATGTTTCAACTAGTGAAGAAAAAATAGTATTCCAAGTCCGAGATGCTGGTGGCCTAACGGCTAAAGATTGGGCAAATTTGAAGAAACCGTTCGTCAGTAAGAGCGGGTTAGGACTTGGGTTAACAATCGTTGAATCTATGGTAGGCCGCATGGGCGGAAAAATGTCCCTGATGGGACCACCTACAACCTTTATATTGGAGATACCTTGTGAAACAGACACTGCTTCTCGTTGAGGACGATAAAAACTTGGCTGATGGCCTGTTAGTAAGCCTGGAACAAGCAGGATATGAGTGTTTACATGTGGAACGTATTGCAGACGTAGAACCACAATGGAAAAAAGCTGACTTGGTTATTCTCGATCGCCAACTCCCAGATGGTGACTCTGTACAATGTCTCCCAGAATGGAAACAGATTAAAGACGTACCAGTTATCTTGCTAACGGCACTTGTTACCGTAAAAGATAAAGTTGCAGGCCTTGATTCCGGCGCGAACGACTACTTAACGAAGCCTTTTGCTGAAGCGGAACTCTTTGCGAGAATCCGTGCACAGCTACGAGCACCGGATTCAGCAGAGCAAAGCAGCGCTGATAAAGTGATCACAAAAGACTTAGAAATTGATCGTTCAACTCGTGAAGTTACCTATAAAGATGAGCTAATTACGTTAACTCGTACAGAGTTTGATCTACTGCTATTTTTAGCGTCGAACTTAGGTCGCGTGTTTACTCGTGATGAGCTACTTGACCACGTTTGGGGTTATAATCACTTCCCAACAACACGTACTGTGGATACGCACGTATTGCAGCTTCGTCAAAAACTGCCCGGACTGGAAATTGAAACACTTCGCGGTGTTGGCTACAAGATGAAAGCATAAGTCATAATGAAAACACTACTCCCCGTAGTTCTCTCATTAGCGTTAGTGAAACCAGTCCATGCAATGGACTGGTTTCAAACCAACACGCCTTTAACGCAGGCACATCAACACTTACTTGAAGATGATCTTGCCGGTATGTTCAACTCTCTTGTTGAACTGTGGCAAACGGAACCAAGCAAAGATTTGACTCCTCATCTCAATGATCTTCTTGGTCAGTCACTATCTAAAAACTGTGGCAAGTCTCTCACTGGTGTAACGCTGCCTGAATGGATAAGTGGCGTGAACGTCATTCGTCAGACCATCCAAAGCCCTGGGCGAGATACATTTAGGTTAGTGATCAAGCTAAGAGCTACAACTGACATCGAAAATATTTCATTTAATAGATGGGTGGATGATTCTATATCCGCAGACAGTTCATTCAGTTATGAAGAACAGCCGAGCGGTACGGAATTAGCCAATGAGCGTAGTTATTCGAAACGCTATAACCTCACGGGTAAGCTTGAAGCAGGCTTGTATCACTTAACTATTGTTTCTAAAGATAAACAAGAGTATCGAACTTGGGTAATATTAGGAGATTCCAATTCTTCGCAATATGTTCGTTGGACATCTAAAGAGAATTGGAAAGTAGAAAAGAGCGCACTTCGTAATCCCCATTGTCCATTACCGCAACTTGAAGTTGGTTTATATGACTACATTGATGGTCAATACGAGCAAATGTGGAAAAAGACTTACGAGTCTAACTATCCCAATTCACTAGAGCTTGCGGGCGTCCCAAATGATAGATACGTGCTAGCAGTGAGTATCAACAGTCGTCGTTGGCAGGGCGATATAATTGTTGAGCAAGCTCAAACTATTAGCCGAACCTATGATCTTTCCCAAGAAGAATAGTTAAAGAAATACCATTTGTGCCGATAAAGGTTCAGGAAGAACCAAAATCACAAGTGTAGTATGAAAACCAAATATAAAATTCTAGCCACCTCTGTTGCCACCACACTTTTCGCAAACGTTGCTTCGGCTGCCACTTATGCGATAGAAGCTCGTAGCGATGCGATGGGTGGCGTTGGTACGGTATCAGCAACTTATCTGACTGCTCCTTTTTTCAACCCCGCACTTACTGCAATTTATCGCCGAAACGACGACGCAGGAATGATCGTGCCAAGTTTTGGCGGTAATTACGATGATCAATATGATCTTGTCGATGAAATCGAACGCATCAGCAAATTGACCGATGTCGAT
>NZ_WXWT01000199.1:0-3622 GCF_009904725.1 Vibrio sp. V43_P6S15P86 | reverse complement strand
GTATATCTGTAATCGCCAAACCGATTAAACGATAAGAGTATCGACCGGTTACCTCGTATGTTTTTCTACAAAATTTTCTTTAAATTTCACCAATCCAGTGACTTAAAACGCCAATATGGATTAGGAATCTATCCTAAAAGGGATTTATTCCAAACAATGAGGCCACGATCAAATTCAGCATGGTCTCGTAGTTTTTATATTTTCTTTTCCCAACGAATTAGTAATCTACGATAGCTGTTGAACCAGTTATGGATTCGCTCTACAACCTAGCGATTAGCCTTAAATCATCAGCTTGTTTTAAGCTAGCTGCTTTCTCTTGTTTGTGATTGAACATGAGAGATATGGTTCAAAACTCATGTAAGCACTTTTCTGTATAACCTTTGTCTAGGTACTGCAGCACTTGTAATGGAGATCAATAACACCCTAATGCGTCTAAAGTTTGATGTCATGGATGTTGGCACTACCACTTAAAACGGCAAGTGGTATCTATTCGCATCTGTCAACAAACTACGTTTTATGCCTCGCTTTGATCTGTTTTTTTTGGGGGGGGGGGCAATTTTTTAGCCAACTAAAGGAGCTATTGTTTGGATTACATTGATATGTAACTCCAATCAACACCTTTGCAAGTAAGGCTGTTTTGTCAAAATTGCTAAAAGACACTTGCGTTTCGTCATGTTGTAACGAGGTTTAAGCGGAAGAAAATGACATAGTATGAAGCTAGAAGTTTTTAACTTAGTTCCAATGCTCAGAGACTCTCGTAACCTGGCTATATCCAATACAAAATCACCAAGCTTTTTCGTTTTTAGCTATGGTTAATAAGCAGGTTAAATAACTACAAGGAATACAGCATGAAGTTAGCTACCACATTAGTCATTTTCGCGATAACGTCTTATGAAGTGAGCTCTGCAGAGCCCAAACCAGCCACAAAAGCGACAATGAGCGTGAATAACTTAGTAAAACAAACCTTACCTTTTAACAACAAAGACGACTTTGAAAATGCACAAAAAGGTTTCATCGCCAAGCAAGACGAAGTTACGATAAAGAACGAGGAAGGAAGTATTGTATGGGATTTGGAACAATACAAAAAATATATTGATCTCAACAACCCAGCCCCTGACAGTGTAAACCCGAGCTTATGGCGGAATGCTCAGCTCAATATGATTAATGGGTTATTCGAAGTGACGGATGGGATCTATCAAGTAAGAGGTTATGACTTAAGTAATATTACTTTCGTTAAAGGTGATACTGGATGGATTGTCTTTGATCCACTCATTTCTAAAGAAACCGCAGAAGCGGCCCTAGATTTTGTTAATAAAGAATTAGGTAAGCGTCCTGTTGTCGCTGTTGTTTACAGTCATAGTCATATTGACCACTTTGGTGGAGTACGCGGCATTGTGAAAGAAAAGGATGTGCTTGCGGGGAATGTGAAAATAATTGCCTCCCATGGATTCACCGAACATGCTGTTTCGGAGAATGTGATTGCTGGAAACGCGATGGGACGTCGAGCAATATACATGTATGGTGCCCTATTACCCAGAAATGAATTTGGTGGTGTCAATGGAGGTTTAGGTCAAACTACATCAACGGGTACTGCAACACTAATCAAGCCGACAGATATTATTGAGAAAACTGGCGATGAAATGATAGTGGATGGCATAAAAATGGTCTTTCAATATACACCGGGCACAGAAGCTCCAACGGAAATGAATACCTGGTTCCCGGATAAAAAGGCTTTATGGATGGCCGAAAACACGACCAACACCATGCACAACATATTGACCTTGCGTGGTGCGCAAGTTAGAGACGCCCTGAAATGGTCTAGCTACCTACAAGAAACTATTGAAATGTGGGGCGATGAAGTGGAAGTTAAGTTTCAAAGTCATCATTGGCCATTATGGGGAAATGCGGACATTGTTGATTATTTAAAGAAGCAGCGAGATATTTATAAGTATACTCATGACCAAACTGTGCGCTTAATGAATCAGGGATATACTGGTGAAGAAATTTCGGAAATTATCAAGTTACCAAAAGCGTTAGAAAATAACTGGAGTACTCGCGGTTATTATGGGACGCTCCGTCACAACAGCCGCGCTGTTTATCAACGTTATATGGGATGGTATGACGGAAACCCTTCTAGTCTAAATAATCTTCCGCCGACAGATGTGGCGATTAAATACGTTGAATATATAGGAGGTGAACGTGCGGCAATTGAAAAAGCCAAAGCTGACTTTGAAAAAGGAGAATACCGTTGGGTTGCCGAGGTATTGAAGCATGTCGTGTTTGCTAATCCGCAGAGTAAAGATGGAAAAGAGTTGTTGGCTGATACTTATGAACAACTCGGCTACCAAGCAGAATCGGGCCCTTGGCGCTCAGTATACCTACAAGGAGCTTATGAGCTGAGAAACGGAACACCTTCAGTCAACGGTTTAACAACGGCATCACCTGACATCGTAAAAAACATGCCGCCAGAAATGTTGTTCGATTACCTTGCAGTGCGTATTTTACCAGAAAAAGCAGAAGGTAAGACCTTTGCAATTAACCTAAACTTCACAGATTTAGATAAGAGATACACGTTATACCTAGAAAATTCAGTACTAATTCATACCTCGGAACAAGCAGAAAAACCTAACGTGACACTTACTATGAGCAAATCTGCACTGGATGATGTTCAGTTGGGCAATCTCACGTTAGAAAAAGCTATTGCAGATGGAGATATTAAGCTTGAAGGGGATAAGGAAGTATTCACGGAATTCGTAGGAATGATAGATAATTTTGATTTTTGGTTCAATATTGTAACACCGTGATAGGATAGTTAGATGAAGCTAATGCTTGCTTGTATTACAGTCCTCTACTTGTTAGCGAGCCCATTTAGTTGGGCTTGCTCTTACGATGGTCAGTTTAGTAACCCTTTTGCTGAAAGTTATCCTGGTTCACTTAGTGTCGCAATTGCAACCCAAGAGGCTCTTGATTCAAAAAGTATTGTCTTGCCTTCTCAGCTTGATGGTGGAAAAGGGTTACGGCGAGTAAGTTGGTGGTTGCAATTGTTTACTAGTCGACATTCTGGCTCTCTCAAAGGCCTTAATATATATCTTATTGATAGTCAGCTTTGGTCTAAGCTAGACAACGAGGGCAAGTTAATCATTCACACTAATGCTCCTAGTGACCGTCAAAAAGTATTGTTGCTTACAGAGACCACTTTACACAACCTTGTGTCAGAAAAGTTAACGTTGCATGAGGCTAAATATCTTGGTTTAGTAACAGTAGATGAGGGGAGCTTACCTACTACAACGAAATGAAAATTACATCTGAGCATGAGGATAAGATGATATTCATTTATAATGAAAGGTTTAAGAAAGAAAAAGATAAAAAAATACGAGAATATACGATATGTTTCAGCTGTTCATCATATAGAAAACTTAAAACGATGGTGATCTAGCCTTTTCGTATTATATTTGAGGCGTATTGTCATCTTGGATTTTTGCTTCTGCTCATAGTGTGTTGTGATCTTTAATTGTGAATAGTAATAGCTTGATGCCATCGAAAATCGAGCATCTTAGATGGTTACTGGATAAATTTACTCCCATATAGCGATTAGTATTCTGTATGGTTCTTCATAATTAAG
>NZ_WXWT01000184.1:0-3645 GCF_009904725.1 Vibrio sp. V43_P6S15P86 | reverse complement strand
GTGGTGCTGCATTTGCTGATGGTGCAAACAGTGACGCAGCAAAAGAGTTCCTAACCAAAGATTCATTCTCTTATGAAGTTTACGGGATCATCGCGATGCAGGCCGCGTACCGCGATTACGATTCTGGCAACAAAGCAACGGACGATGATCTAGGTGGCATGCAGCTAAACAACGAATCTCGCATCGGTTTCCGTGGTAAAAAACAATTTGCTAACTTCGGCCCTACTTTTATTTGGCAAATCGAAGGTGGTTACGTTGACCCTAGCTTTGGCGGCGAGGGTGCAGGTCTTGGTGAACGTGATACATTCGTCGGTTTTGAAAGTGCATCTTGGGGTCAAGTTCGTTTAGGTCGTGTATTAACACCGATGTACGAATTGGTTGACTGGCCTGCATCTAACCCAGGTCTCGGTGACGTTTACGACTGGGGTGGTGCAATTGGTGGTGCTAAGTATCAAGACCGTCAATCAAACACCATTCGTTGGGACTCGCCAATGTATGCAGACAAATTCTCTCTAGATATTGCGGCTGGTGCAGGTGACAAAGCGGGTCTGGGTGAGGGTGATGATTACTGGGGTGGTATCGCAGCGCACTACAAAATTGGTCCAATTCAGTTAGATGCCGCATACGAGGGTAACCGTAACATTAAGATGGAAGGCCAAACGTGGGAAAACAACACATACTTGGTGGGTGCTCAAGGCTGGTTTGATAACGGTATTTCTTTCTTCGCGCAATACAAATACATGGAAGCTGACGCAAGCAACGGCGTGAGTGAGAAGCAAGACGCAATGTCTGCCGCTATCATGTACACCACAGGTGATTGGCAATACAAACTGGCTTACGCAGCGAACTTTGATCTAGAGCGTGATGGTAAGACAATTAACGATACAGCAGACGATGTACTATCTGCACAAGTTATGTATTTCGTAGACCCATCGGCAGTGCTTTACGTACGTGCTCGTACTCTAGACTTTGGCGACGGTGCATATCAACTGGATAAACCAACAGAAGCGCGTTGGAAATCAGCGGACTACGATGAGTTCTCTGTGGGTGTTGAATACTACTTCTAATAAAGAAGCAGCTAAAAGGGCGGAAACGCCCTTTTTGTCTTGATACTGATTCAAATAAGCCTTTGGAATGACTGGCCTGTAAGTTTCAGAGGCTTATCTAAATTGGTATAAAGTGAGAAACCACGATGAAAAAAACAACGACACTTCTCGGACTTTGCGCAATGCTTTCTGCGCCTGCTTTTGCTGCTCAACTGACTCTGCAAGCTGAACTGGTTCCTCGCGTTCTCAACGGTGAGTTCGTGTACCCTGAGTGGATTTCCAAAAATAACAGCATCGAGCTGAAGGACGGGGAAAATCAGTTGGCGGTGACGGTTGGACAAATTGTCTTTGAAGATGGCAAGCGCCGTAAGTTCGATTCGCAGCCACTGGTATTAGAGTTTGAAGCAGAAAAAGACGCCGAGCTATCGCTGACTTACAAAGCGTTCCGTACCATCGAAGAAGCGAAAGCTTTTGAACTCGATCCAAAAGTGGTATTGAAAGACAAACACGGAAAAGAAGTGGAATTCTCTATGGTTCAACTTCGTAAAGGTGGCTTGCAAGGCTTTCGTGATTACGAGCGAGAAGTGGCTGACTATAACAATGCAATGAACAAAGAATCGACCAAGGCAAGCATTGCGTCTTCTCCGGCGGAAACCAAAACAATCAAAGCATCGTTTAATGAGTTAAGCCGTGAAGAGCAGCAAGAATTTATGCAATGGGCGATGCGTAACCTGAAGTAATTTCGTTCTGCACTTTAACAGTAAATAGGAGGGCAGTACCTTTATTGGTGCTGCCCTGTTTGTATTTCTGGTGTCAAACCGATTGTAGAATTGACTTACGGTGGTAAAATGTCGCCACTTTTATCCTTGACATTACAACGAGAGATCTCTCGTTGCTCATTACCCCTAAGGAACTCAAATGACGGTTAAAACTCGTTTTGCTCCTAGCCCAACTGGCTATCTACACGTTGGTGGTGCGCGTACTGCACTTTACTCTTGGCTATACGCTAAAAACCAAGGTGGTGAATTCGTTCTACGTATCGAAGATACAGACCTTGAGCGTAACTCTCAGGAAGCGGTTGATGCAATTCTTGAAGGCATGGAATGGCTAGGCTTGGAGTGGGATGAAGGTCCTTACTACCAAACTCAACGTTTTGACCGTTACAACGAAATGGTTGATAAGCTTCTTGCTGAAGACAAAGCTTACAAATGTTACGCGTCTAAAGAGCTGCTAGATGAAATCCGTGCAGAGCAAGAAGCAAATAAAGAAATGCCTCGCTACGATGCTAACCATCCAAAAATCAAAGCAGCAAACGAAGCGGCAAAAGATGGCGATCCATGTGTTATCCGTTTCCGTAACCCGAAAGAAGGCAGCGTAGTATTTGATGATCAAATCCGTGGTCGCATTGAAATCCGCAACGATCAAATGGATGACCTAATCATTCGTCGTACTGACGGTTCACCTACTTACAACTTCTGTGTAGTAGTGGATGACTGGGACATGGGTATCACTCACGTTGTTCGTGGCGAAGACCACATCAACAACACGCCTCGTCAAATCAACATCTACGAAGCACTAGGTGCGCCAGTACCAACATTTGCACACTGTGCAATGATCCTGGGTGATGACGGCGCGAAACTGTCTAAACGTCACGGCGCTGTATCAGTCATGCAATACCGCGATATGGGTTACCTGCCGGCGGCACTAAACAACTACCTAGTGCGCCTTGGTTGGTCTCATGGTGACCAAGAAATCTTCTCTCAAGAAGAGATGATCAATCTATTTAGCCTAAACGCAGTATCTAAGTCAGCGTCTGCCTTCAACACGGACAAACTGCAATGGTTGAACAACCATTACATCAAAAATTCAGATCCTGCGTACGTTGCAGAGCACCTACAATGGCACCTAGATCAACAAAAACTAGACGTAACGAATGGTCCTGCTATCACTGACGTGATCAAGCTAGTGGGTGAGCGTTGCAACACGCTGGTTGAGATAGCTGAGCAAATCCGTTACTTCTACGAAGATTTCTCTGAGTTTGAAGCGGGCGCAGCGAAGAAACACTTACGCGGTGTGGCTAAAGAGCCTCTAGAGCTTGCTCTAGCGAAAGCTGAAGCACTGACCGAGTGGACAACAGCAAACATCAAAGATGGCGTTATCGCAGCAGTCTGTGAAGAGCTAGAAATTGGCATGGGCAAAATCGGTATGCCATTACGTGTTGCTGTAACAGGCGGCGGTCAATCTCCTTCTGTCGATGCAGTAATGGAACTGGTTGGCAAAGAGCGTTGTGTTGCTCGTATTAAGATGGCGCTTGAGTTCATTGCTGAGCGTGAAGCAAACGCATAATTGCTTTGAACTAAAGGTTCTTTTGAATAAATAGTCACAAAGCCGCGGTAAACACCCGCGGCTTTTTTGTATCTGAATCCTAGATAATGAGAAACCTTCTCATATGTCGGTGAAGGATGTGGTATTTAGGACCGTAATTCACCTAGGTATGGATAAGATTTTTTAATCCAAATATCGTTGGCATGAATAAAAAACGAGCGATTATATATCAAATATCTGATTGATTTTTATCCACCTTCCTTAAAGTTCCATT
>NZ_WXWT01000195.1:0-22918 GCF_009904725.1 Vibrio sp. V43_P6S15P86 | reverse complement strand
CTTATGTACAAACCGCAATAGGCTTTGGCTTGGCAATTGTTGCCGCACCTTTACTGATTCTTTGGGCGCCGGAGTATGTGCCTGCACCAATCTGTTTAGTCGCGTTATTTATTTCGTTGATGAATGCGATGAAGCACCGCAGTAGTGTTGAAATCGGCGGTTTAAAAATGGCATTGATTGGGCGTGTGCCCGGATCGGTTGCTGGCGGCTTGCTACTGTTTTTTGTCTCGACTCAAGCTCTTACACTTTGGATTGGTTTTTTGGTGTTATTCGCGGTTGTGGTGAGTGTGTTACCGTTTCGGGTTGAACCTACACCAGCGCGTATGACATTAGCAGGATTCTTTTCTGGATTGTTTGGTACCAGTTCGGCGATTGGAGGCCCACCGATGGCGTTGTTGTTGCAACATCAAGAAGCGAATCAGTTACGTGGTAACCTATCGGCATTTTTTGTTTTCAGTTCCATCATTTCGCTCGTTGTTCAAATTCCCGCTGGTTTCTTCACATTACACCATTTGGTGATTACTATTCCGCTATTACCTGCGGCAGCACTTGGGTATTGGCTCGCGATGAAAACCACCCAATCGTTACCAAAAGAAAAAATTCGGTTTGGAGCACTTATGTTGTGTTTTGTGAGTGGGTTTACAGCAGTAGTACAAGCGTTGAATCAATAATGCCCTCAGCATCTTAAATTCACAGGGATATTGCGTTCCTTTTATCATGCATAGCGCGATTTGTTTGCGCTGACTTATTCGTTTAGATGAGCGATAGTTTTATGAATAACACTCGTTATGGCACTTTTATGGCAGCATTCTCCTTTGTAATTTGGGGGCTGCTACCCATTTATTATCGTTATTTACCGAATGCTTCAATGGATGAGTTGCTGGCATGGCGAATCATCGGCTCAGTTCCTGTCGGTTTTTTAATTGTGCTTGGTATAACCCGTCGAGGACCGAGTTGGAAAGAAATCTGGTGTGACAAAAAATCTTTGTGGTACACGTTTGTCGCGAGCAGTTTGATGTGTATTTCATGGAGTGCGTTCACTTGGGCCTTGACTCACCATCGAGTCATTGATGCAAGCTTAGGCTTTTTTATTGGACCGTTAGTGTCTGTGGCACTAGGCGTGTTTATTCTTGGAGATAAGCTTTCAAAAGGCAAACTCATCGCAATTGTGCTAGCAACAATTGGCGTGATGTATCAAGTGATTCATTATGGCCAGTTGCCTGTTATCGCACTAACGATGGGGTTGTTCTTTGCTTTGTATGGCTTGTACAAGAAGAAGATAACATACGACTGGAGTACCACCTTGTTTGTTGAGGCCCTGCTATTGACTCCAGTTGCCGTGGCGTATTTGTTTTACAAACAATGGACAGTGGTTGAGTTGGCTTCAGGCGTAGATATCACAACATTGCTTTTGTACTTTGGCAGCGCACCGATCACGCTTTTACCACTGATTTTTTATTCTATCGCGATACGTATAACAAACTTATCGACAGTTGGTTTAATGCAATATATTGAACCAAGCTTGCAATTTGTTTTGGCTGTGATGTTTTTCGGTGAACTGTTTGATGAAGTTAAAGCAGTGACTTTTGCCTTTATTTGGGTGGGGCTGTTATTTACAATCTTTGAAAGTATTGTCAAAGGGCATAAGCGTAAAAAGTTGGCCAATCATCCTTTATAGTGCACTATTCTTGAATATTCACGATTCCACTCTCACGCCCTCTATTCGAGGGCGTTTTTAGTTCCATAAAGTATTCTCTTGCTCGTTTTCTTATATTCGAGTCAAATCATAATTTGAGGTTAATTGACGCATTATCATTAGGATACCGCTATATTTATAGCCAAGTGACACGCTATATAATGAAAACCGGATCAAAAAGGACGGCATATGATCACAGCTCTATACGCTAGCATTCTTGCAATACTGATTATTTGGTTGGCCGTTCAAGTGATTAAGCAGCGTCGCTTAAATCAGGTTGCTTATGCTGACGGAGGAGTAGAGGCTCTCCAAATCGCTCGTAGTGCACAGAGTAACGCGACAGAATATATCCCCATTACTCTGATTCTAATGGCACTATTAGAATTCAATAGTGCTTACCCAACCTGGATACATCTCACAGGCATTATTTTCGTGATCGGTCGAATTATCCATGCTCGAGGTATATTGAAAGAGGACTTAAAAAGGCGTGTTAGGGGCATGCAGGTGACATTCCTAGTGATACTTTCGCTGGTTGTGTTGAATATGATTTATCTTCCGTACGATAAGTTATGGTAAGTCTTCGTAGCTATATCCCGCCGCCATGGGTACTCGTTCTGATTGGGTTAGTACTGAATATTGGCGCGATCGTTCTTACTAGCTTGGTCCTTGATAGGCTTGGCAAACAGTATTCGCAACTCGCAGAGCAAAAGGCGGAAAACTTGTATTCCATCCAACTCGCGTGGAATAGCGTTGAAACTCTAGAAAGAAAAAGAGAGGCGTTACTGCTTCACTTGCACATAGGTCAGAGCGCAGCGATACCTTCGGAGATAGAACAGATATTGGAAGGGCACTTATCCTCTTGGACTCATCACGAATTGGATGAAATACAAATAGATAAACTCCCTCAGCTAATGTCAAAGATAAACCAAGCACAAGCTTCGTATAGAGATCGCATTGATGACTATTACATTGAGAATGTAGAGCTCAATGAGGTAATGGCAAAGCAAGATGAAAAGATCGCTTGGTACAAGAATATTGGGCTCTTCTTGCAAGTATTCGGACTCGCATTAATCCTCGCACGTGATTTGGCTAGGAAGCCATAGAACAAAAGTTAATGGTAGGGTCTATTGCGAAATGCCAATTATAATTTGCAAATTGCAATTCATTGCGTGAGCAAACAGTGGCTATTGGTGAAGTTTTAATGAAAGTGGTTAAATAACAACCTGTTTTGTGCGCTACAAAGTTGGCACGTCTCATGCTTCAGTATGAATGACCCTTTCTAAGCCGAGGGTCACCTAGCCAACTGACGTTGTTAGTGAACCACTTTGTTCACAAATATATACAGCCAATCACGAATCCTTGTGGTTGGTTTTTTTTTATTTAAATGACATAGTTTAGAGCTGTGCTTTAATCCAGATCATGCGATGGTCGGAAGACACATCTTTGCCATCACCATACTTGCCGATACGCGCATCGTTAAATAGCTTACGACCTTCTTCATAAGAAGCTGACCAGTATACACCAGAGTCCACCACATTTAGGTTTGCAGAAGGCAAGGCATAATCTACACCTAAACCAAATGTTGAAGTTATACGGTTCGGGTATGGGTGAGTTGAGCTCTTTTCAACGGCGTGTTCAGCTGCGCCAAAGCTTGTTGGGTACAGGTTGCCGTTCATCACGTCTTGGTTAACCAGCGGATCACTATGCAGATCTTGCATGACAGAGCTAATACCATCGCCAGCAACTGGATCGAGGTTTTGGTCGCCCATCATGACGAATTTAGCACCGCTCGCCAAGCCACCTTGTTTACCTGCATCGTCGTAGAAAAATTCTTTTCCTTGGATGTAATGGTGCCAAAATTCCACTTCCGCTGCGTTTTGCGCTTGGTTTTTACCTGGATCGAAAACTGGTGGAGTAGGGTGCGACATCAGTAGATGCACAACTTCCTCGCCATTGCGAGTCGGAATGATAATTGGTGCATCTACGTGGTTTTTAGAAGATAGGCGTACTTGATCCCATTCTTCTGCAGAGTACCACTCATCACCACACTTCATGCCATCTGGAATCTTTTGTGAGCCGTCACAGATAGTAATGGTCGGAATCTTCGCACCTTCCATATCTTTCCATTTAAACGCTTGGAACGTGCGCGTATTTGCCGTATCAATTTTGTATTTAGACATTAGGGCAAAGGCATATTGACCGTGGTACATGCCAAAGCCCCATGCATCGCCCGGCATTTGACCTGCTGTTCCATTGTTGTCGAGGTCAAACTCGCTTAGCAAACCTGTGTTGGTAGAGTAAGACTCCGCGTAAGGATATTCGATAGGTTCAAGGTTCGCTTCACCGCCTGCACCATTGATGCTTTGCGCGACAGACAGGTAGTTCTTCTGGAAGCCTTCAAGGGCAGCTTTGTTTTCGCCTGTTCCGTCGTTGTTGTATTCCGCCATCATAAGAACGTCAGGGCGATTCTTCTGAATAATCGCAGCAACGTTTCGAATTTGAATGACTTTTTCCGCAGTGGTTTTGTCTTCAGCGGCGATAGAACCGTCTAAATAGGCAGTAACCAATACAGTTTGCTGCGCTGGTTCAATTTGCATTTCACTCACTAAAGCTTCAAAAGTTGCACGGTCAAAAGAGAGGTTGTAAGTCGCTATTTTTACTTCTTTAGGCTGAACATTGACGTATTCAGTGTCGTCATTACATCCAGATAATAGAGCGGCGCCAACCAGGAGAGCGATAGAGGTTTTGATTGTTTTCATGGGTACGTCACACCTTATAATTGATTCGGCTGAATATTAAAGTCATCAGTCATTGTTTTAAGCGATATCAATCACACAAACGTTTTCATATTTACATGTTCAATTAGTTTTTGTGTGATTTGTGCAATAAACGCAACACTTTCAACACCAAAAGGTTATATGCAAATTGTTAAAAAACGGTGTCGTTATTGATGCGAAATAGAGAGTCCGCCACCGTTAAAAAGAAAAGCGTAGAATTTAAGCGTGCATGAGATGTTTGAGTTGTATGCTTATCGCCGTGTTTTATTTTTTACGTTCAATTTTCTGTATATAATAGCGAGTCACAAAGAAGTGAGGACGACCTCACCGCTCTATCTTTTCTCGGGGACGACCCTATCTCGTTGGGAAATATGACATGGCTTGGGGAATTCTCTTCATTGCTGGCTTATGCGAAGTGGCATGGGCTGTCGGACTAAAATACTCACAAGGTTTTACCAAATTGGCGGCATCTGGCTTTACCGTTACGTTTATGGTGTTGAGCTTTTGGTTACTTGGAATTGCATTAAGGACGCTACCACTCGGTATCGCTTACGGCGTTTGGGTAGGTATAGGAGCGATTGGAACGGCAATCGTCAGTATCTACATATTTAACGAGCCCGCGACGCTGATAAAATTGCTGAGTTTACTGCTTATTGTTGCCGGTATCGCTGGATTAAAATTATCCGCTTAACGTCAGGTTAAACATAAAAAGAAAGCCAGGGTCGACTCTGGCTTTTTACGTTTTAGTGTTATCTCGCTTTGGGGCTGAAGGGTTAAGCGCTGCGCTTAACGAATGGCAATCGCAAATGGTGGCCAAATACGTTAATGAGTGCGCCCGCTACAATTAGTGCACCACCGATGTACGTCCAGATGAGCGGGATTTCGCCGAAGAAAATGATGCCTAACAACACAGAAAATACGATCTGAATATACGAGTAAGCAGACGCTTTGCCCGCTTGCTGAGTTTGCATTGCTTTGGTTAATCCCAATTGCCCAACTTGGGTGAATACACCAACCGAAACCAACATGAAAGTCAGATACAGGTCGGGCATAACAAAATCATTGCCAATCAGTAAGAGTGAAGCAGGCAGAGCAACCAGAGGGAAATAGAAAATGATCACTGAACTATCTTCAGTTTGGCTAAGTTTTCTAACAATGACATAAGCAATTGAGCTACCAAATGCGCCCAAGATTGCAATCATTACGCTAAACATAGGTAAAGTGCGCTCTGCTTCTTGTCCTGCTTCTGGACTTACCATTATATAGATGCCGAGTAAGCATAAGGCAATACAAAGGAACGTCGATGGTTGAATGCGTTCCTTCAAGAAAAAGACGGCTAGGAGCGCAGTAAATACTGGGTGAATGTATTGGAATATGGTCGCTTCTGCCAAAGGTAAGGTAGTCACCGAATAATATACGCACATCAATGCCATGGTGCCCACTGCGCCACGCGCAAACAGTAATGGCTTATTATTGCCCCATACAGAAATTCGTTTTCGCTTAACATCTAAATAGCTGATAACAAGTGAGACGAGTGCCCTCGCTGCAACAATCTCAAATACAGGGATACCATGAAGACTGACATGCTTTACTGTGGCAGACATTAGCGCGAAACCGAATGCGGAGAGCACCATAAAGCGCACACCAATGGGAACCAGAGTGTTGAATGAATTAGACATTTTACTGCTCATTTGTTGCGACAGATCGCACTTTAGCATACTCAGCTCACAAAATGATCCGTGATATTCAAACACATCTGCCGAGAGTGAGAATAAGCAGTAGACTATGGGTTCTCAAACAACCCTATATTTCATTCGCGCATGGAGCGCATCTAGGAAATATCTAGATATTTAAGGAGCATACATGATCCCAGTACAAGCAACGCATACTTCTGGCGTTGTCATTTCTAAAATTGATGGCGTCGATAAAATGCTGTTGCTCAAACGTGTTAAAGGTGGTTATTGGTGCCATGTTGCTGGTGGTGTAGAGGCCGGTGAAACCGGATGGCAAACTATTCTCAGAGAACTGAAAGAGGAGACGCAAATTGACGATGTTGAGTTACATACTGCAGACTTTCTAGAACAGTTCTACGAAGCAAAAAATAACCGCATCATGATTATTCCATGCTTCGTATTACTTTGCCCACCTAACCAATCGGTTGTACTTAATGAAGAGCACACTGAGTATTGTTGGTGTACGCTTGAAGAAGCAAAGCGACTAGCGCCGTTTGCAAATCAGCACCACCTTTACGAACATGTGTGGAGGCATTACGTGGATGTGGAGTCGTTGACGCCATTTACGTTGATTGAACAAACAGACTAGACGAGATAGCCATCCTTTTAAGCACGTTTGACATAACGAATATGGAAGTTTGTTCTCAGCGCAATGAGGCGGTAGGATTTGTGAGTAGTGTTTACTGAAAAAAGGGATAAAGTGGATGGATGAGGTCACGTGCCAAAAGGCGTATCAAGGAAATAGCATGCAGGCCAGTTTTTCTGTTTCAGAAAGGGTCTCAATTGAGCCTCTCACCACCAAACACGCGACCGTTTTACTGGAAGTGGTGAACACGTATCGAAACAGCCTCTCTGGCTATTTGCCTTGGACGGACTTTGTGACCAACCGCAGAGAAGCGGTGAACTACATCTCTCAGCGCGTGAACAGCAAAGCGTTAGATGCCCACTGGTGCGCTATTTATTTTGATGGGCAGTTTACGGGTGTTATTGGCATTAAAGGTGTGGATTCGCACACACGCGTCACTGAGATTGGCTATTGGCTTGCCAACAATGGGCGAGGACACCGAGTGATCGACCAAGTACTCGCGGTGTTGATTCCTTTTTTGAAGCAGAAAGGGCACGCGCAATTCATCCAATTCCACTGTATGGAAGATAACATTGCCAGCATCAATATTGCTGAGCGTGCTGGTGCTACATTAAAAGAATACATTGATCACGAGTTCGAGACGCTTGACCGCTCTCAACGGCTCGGCATTTATGAATTGCGTCTGACTTAGTTCCAAACCCACTGATATTTTAATCAGAGTTCGAACTCTAATTTCGCGAGCGCTACAATAGTAACATTGTTGTGCTCGTGTTAATTTGGAGCGTCATTGGTTGAAACTAGGTTAGGAGAAGCATCATGAACGCAATCGCAGAGGTTGAAGTGGACAACCTGTTACAACAAAGCCTTGATCGCTTAAAAGCGGCGTATGCCGCCGAACCTTATCCTAGTTTGGATGAGCGTAAGCAGCGCCTTGTCTTGCTAAAACAAGCTCTGATTGCGAATAAACAAGCATTGGTGGAAGCGCTGAGTGACGATTTTGGTTATCGTTCCGAATTTGATACCGCAATGACCGACGTTTTGCCGACGGTCTCGCACATCAATTACACCCTCAAACGGCTAAAAAAATGGTGCAAACCTAGTAAACGTGAATCAGGTCTGTTGCTTGCTCCGTCGAAAGTGACCGTTCAATATCAGCCACTCGGCGTTGTCGGGATCATTTCGCCGTGGAACTTTCCTGTCATTTTGAGCCTTGCGCCTTTAGTGACTGCTTTGGCCGCAGGCAATCGTGTGATGATGAAGCTCAGCGAATTTACGCCCAAAACCAATAAAGTCATCGTCAATATTTGTCGCGAGTTGTCTGAATATGTCGAAGTATTTGAAGGTGAAGCGGACGTTGCACGATCATTCAGCCAACTGCCATTCGATCATCTTTTGTTTACTGGCTCGACAAATGTTGGTCGCGCTGTGGCAAAAGCAGCGGCAGATAACCTGACTCCAGTGACGTTAGAACTGGGTGGAAAATCTCCGGTGATCATTGCAGAAGATGCAGACATGAAGAAAACCGTTGATGCGATTTTGTTTGGTAAATGCATCAATGCCGGTCAGATTTGTGTCGCGCCTGATTACGCGTTTGTACCACAAGAACGCGTCGAAGAGTTCATCACGCTGTTCTTAAAACGTTTTGAAAAACTCTATTTGAAATCCAACAAGAATCAAAAGCTGACCCATATTATCAATCAACGACAATATGATCGTTTGACTGCGCTGATTGAGGATGCCAAAGCTCAGGGCGCAAGCATCCATACTGTTGAAGCGTCACCTCAAGAGGAACGGCTTTTGTACCCTCATTTGGTTACAAACGTGTCAGCGGATATGCGAATCATGCAAGAGGAAATCTTTGGGCCACTTCTACCCATCAAGCCATACAAAAGCTTAGAAGAAGCGATTGACTACATTAATCATCACCAGCGACCACTTGCGCTGTATGTTATGTCGGACGACAAATCGACCATCAAACATATCGTGCGCAACACACACAGTGGCGGAGTCGGCATTAACGACACGGTATTACACGTCGGGGCTGAAGATGCGCCTTTCGGTGGCATTGGTCAATCGGGCATTGGTCATTATCACGGAGTGGAAGGATTCAGAACTTTTAGCCATGCGAAAACCATTCTTCACACACCGAAATGGTTGCCAAGAACGAGCGTATTAATGCGCCGTAGGGCTATGGCGATAAAAGCGATCCAAAAGATCTTTGTTCGATAATAATTATGATTTGATTGATAAAAAACCGCCCAAACGGGCGGTTTTTTGGTTTCTATGCGTTCTAAATTGCGGATTACCAAAGACCGAGAAGTTTCCACCACGCACCGCCAACAAAAACAAAGATTGGAATGACGATGAGTGAGAAGATAAACCCGATTTTCCACCAGTTTTGCAGAGTGTGGAAACCTGCACCAAACAAGATTGGCGCTGGGCCAGACGAGTAATGCGTGGTCGACATATACAAGTTGCTGAAAATACCAAGAACAATCGCAGCAAGCATTGGAGGCGCGCCAGCAGAGATCGCAATAGCCAAGAACGCGGAGTACATCGCACTGATGTGTGCCATTGCACTCGCCATCAAATAGTGGCTGTAGTAGTAAACCAAAAGAAGCACGACGATGGTTGTCACCCAGCCAAAGCCGGAGAGTGACTCGGCCATAGACTCGCTGAACCAGCTGATGAATCCGAGTTTGTTAAGTTGTGCAGCCATCATTACCAATACAGCGAACCAAGTTATGGTGTGCCAAGCTTCTTTTTCGCCAAGAACGGCGTCCCATGTGATGGTGTGAGTGAGAAGCAAGAAAACTAACCCAAGTAAAGCCGTAACCGTTGCATGAATGCCTAATGTTGGGCCCAATACCCAAAGTGAAACCATACCGATAAAGGTGATAAAAACCATCAGTTCGTCACGCGTCATTTTGCCCATTTCAGCCAGCTTTTGACGCGCAATTTCACGCATTTCTGGCGTCTTCTTTAGCTCTGGTGGAAACACCATGTACATCACGAGTGGGATGAGGAACAAACACAACAAACCAGGGACGATCGCCGCGGTTGCCCAGCCAGCCCATGTGATTTCAACGCCTTGTTCTTTTGCGAAGTTAGCGGCGAGTGGGTTACCTGCCATAGAGGTCAGGAACATCGCACAAGTAATCGCGTTACATTGGAAGATACATTGCACCAAAAATGCGCCGATTCGGTTCTCAGTACCTTTTTCTGGGTCGGAATCATAAGCACTCGCAACCGAGCGAAATAGCGGAGAAATAATACCGCCACAACGCGCGGTGGTACTTGGGGTTGCAGGTGCAAACAGCAAATCAGTCAACACTAAGCCGTAAGCAAGGCCTAATGAGTTGTGACCAAGTTTAGAGATAAACCAGTATCCGACTCGTCGACCAAAGCCGGTGGTAATAAAACCGCGAGAGATAAAGAACGCAGCTGCAATCATCCAAATCGTTGGGTGCGCGAAGCCAGTCAGTGCGGTTTTGATTGGTAGTACGCCAAGCAGTGTCGCGAGCGTCAAACCCATCAACGCCATCGCGCCAAGAGGAAGTGGGGCGAGGATCAAGCTTAGTACGGTGGTGACGAATATCGCCATCATTTGCCAAGCTTGATCGGTGAGTCCTTCTGGGGTTGGGATAAACCATAAGATGCAGCCTATCGCGACCAGTAGGAGCATTTTCATTTGGGAACTATTCATACATCCATCTCCAAGTTATTTTTCTTCATCATAGGGTTTGGAAATGGCAAAAAACTGAGAAAAATCAATTTCATCAACGACGTACTTGAGCTCTTTATCAATTTGCATGTCACGACAAAATCTGTTTGAAAAATAATTGAGAATAAACGCATTAAATTAATAAAAGTCATAAAAATCACTACTGAGATCCGCGTCAAAATTCATGGTGAGAGCCCCTAAGTCGAATAAGGAATTGCGGTAAACTTAGGGCAAGTCATCTCTTGGAATCCTGTCGTGCCGTTTGCTTCTTTTTCTTTTACTAAACAACTGGCTGTATTGCTCAGTGGTGTAATGCTATTGGGCATGTTGAGTTGGTGGAGTTACAGTGCTCATCAGTTGGACGACATCCTCACTCATCAAATCAGCCTACGTGCTCAAGTTCAGTCGCAGCAGCTCTCGCAATTGTCCAGCCTTATTGCCGCTGTTGGGTCTGGTAGCGCAAGCAAAACGTCAGAAATCATCAATGCGGTTCAGGCGGTGAGTGATGCGGACTTTATCACCGTGAGTGATCGCGCAGGAATTCGGCTGGCACATCCTGTCGCTGAACGCGTTGGTCTGCCTGTATTGGGAGGTGACATTGAAAGAGCGCTGGAAAACGGCGAGTCCTACCTTTCTTATGGCGTGGGATCTTTAGGGCCATCGGTTCGTTACATATCTCCCATTTTTTCCAGTGAAGGCGATGTGATTGGTATGATCAAAGTTGGCTATTTGATTGATACTTTGGATCTCTGGACAAGCGAACGGTTGTTGCCTTTGATATCGTTCGGAATCATTGCCGTCGCTATTTGTATTTGGTTGTCTTGGAAGTTTTCTCGCTATGTTCGAACTCAAATGCAAGAGTTAGAACCTTGGCAGCTTAAACAGGCATTAAAAACGCATCAAGGCGTGTTGCAAGCGACGTATGAAGGATTGGTCGCGATAAACTCCGAGGGAAGTTTGTATCTTATTAATGATTCCGCTCGCGCTATGCTCAACTATCATCAAGAGCTTGGCAACGTATTTACCGATGGGATAGATAACCCAGAAAGTTTTTCGCTGAAAGGTGACGATTACATTAATGGATTGATTCGCGTGAATGGCAAAAACTTGGTGATGAACCGAGTTACGCTTCGTACGTCGACAGGTGAACCTTATGGCGCAGTGTTTAGCTTGCGTGACCAAAATGAGATGCACGTACTCTCGGAGAAAATCAGTCAGGTGACGCAGTACATGGAGAACATGCGCGTTGCGCGTCACGAGTATCAAAATAAGCTTTCGACTATCTCGGGCCTCTTACAAATGGGGGCTTACGATAAAGCGCTTTCAGTTTGTTTGTCGCAAGCGAAAGCCAGTCAATCACAACTGGACTCGCTACATGCGCTGAATAGCAGGCCGGCCTTGTCAGCCTTGATTTTGGCAAAGGCGAGCAAAGCCAACGAACTGGGTGTGGCACTGAGCATTGACTGCCAAAGTGATTTGAGCGCACTGTCTCGCCGTTTGTCAGAAGAACAATTGTGTGGGTTGATTGGCAATTTAGCTCAAAACGCTTTGGAAGCGGTGAAAGGACAAGAGAACGGTCATGTACACATCGGTATTTCAGAATCGGCCTGTGAGTACACCATTCAGGTTTCGAACAATGGCCCGCTGATCGAGAGTGAATTTGATGCGTTGTGCGAATTGGGCTTTACCACTAAGCAAAACAAAGCCGATCATGGAGTAGGCATGTACCTTGTACGTTCCATCGTTGAGCAAGGCAATGGGCATATGGAGTTGGACAGTGACGAGCAAGAAACCGCGTTTACGATCTATTTTCCCAAGGAGTTAGGATGATAAAAGTAGTCATAGTGGAAGATGATCCCAACATTGCAGAGCTTCATCACCATTTCATCGAGCAAGTGGAACAATATCAAGTCGTCGGTATTGCCGGCAGTATTCACATTGCCCAGCAGCTAGTGACGCATACTAAGCCGGATTTGGTCATCGTCGACAACTACTTGCCAGACGGGCAAGGTGTCGAGCTGGTTTATCAATGGTTAGAGAGCGACCTGAGACCAGAATGCATTTTGGTCACGGCGGCCAATGACGCATCTACGGTTCAAAAAGCTCATCGTTTCGGCGCATTTGATTACCTCGTAAAGCCCGTTGATTACTCAAGACTAACCGAAAGCTTGCTCCGTTTCGCAAAGGTCAAAAACCATATGCGTAGCCAAGAGAGTTTTCGACAGTCGCAGCTTGATGATTTGTTCCATCTTGGAAAAGGCACGCCAACGGATTTGGCTGGCTTAGATCCTTTTATGTTCCGTCAGGTAGTGGACCTGTTTACGCACGTGCATGTTGAGCACACCGCATTGAGTGTGTCGGAAAGCTTAACCATCAGTAAGAGCACGGCTCGTCGTTATTTGGATAAAGCCGTTGAACAAGGTGAGTTGGTGGCCTTTTTAGAACACGGGAAAGTAGGGCGACCGACTCGGGTTTATCGCAATAAGTTAGTCTCAGAAAGCTAAGTATTTGAGATAAAGCACAAAGAAAGGCTCTTGTTGAAAGAGCCTTGTTCAGGAAATGTCGAGAGATCTTGGCAAGTTTAATGCAGAACTTCACTGCTGAATCTTAGATATCTACAGTCGTTCATCAGTTCTTTAAACGCCTTTCGGTCCAGCTTAATCAGAGTTTCATGATCGCCAGCTTCAAGGTAGACATGTTCCAAGTTTGCTAATCTTTCATCACAAACGGTCGACATGTGGTAAGGGCTACCAATTGGTGGAATAGCGCCGTGTTCACAATCGGTGAAGAGTCGGTAAACCATACGCTCTTTCACCAAGTGGAAGGTGGCATTAAATTCGTCGTTTAATCTCGACAAACTGATTTTGTTGTTGGCAGGTAAGACCGCCATCATATGACGCCCTTCATGATCCTCTAGAATCACACCTTTTGCGATATTCATTAAAGGCACACCTGCTGCAACACCACTTTGTAGCGAGCTATGACTGTGGCTGTGATTCACGGTTTGAAAGTGAATGTTATGCTCAGTCAAATATTCATCTAATCGGGTTGCAATCGTCATATAGCCTCCACGTGTATGAGACCCATAAAAAGTATAGGTTAGTCGGGCGACAATCGCGTATTTTACTCGGCTACACTGACGCTCTTTACGCTCCTGTTCTACGCTTATTGCAAGCCAGCGAGAAAGCATATAAATAGGGGGCAACATGAGCAAGCCAATCATCGCTGATAACAAGCCGATCAAAGTAGAGTTGAAAGCTGGGCAAGAATACTACTTCTGCCGATGTGGGCGTTCTAAAAATCAACCTTACTGCGATGGGTCTCATTCGGGAACCGGCTTAAAGCCAATGAGCTTTAGTGCGGAAAAAGACGAAGATGCCTATCTCTGCCAATGTAAGCATACCGCCAATGCTCCTTTTTGTGATGGTACACATAAGCGTTTTTCTAATGAGCAAGTAGGCAAAGAAGGCCCTGAGCAAAAGCGAGAGAAAAGTGACAAACCGACCGCGTCCGCTACTCAAGAAGAACCAACCCTAGAGTTTATCCACCAATTAGCGAGAGAAGGGCTCTCTAAACTCGGTCATCATGGTCCGATGGCAGCAATGGGGGTTCCTAGGCATTTGCTACCACATTGGGATGCTATACAAATCATGGTGGCGCAAATGGCGACACAACCGTTGTTAGAAGACGTTCCCGTGTCTACCGAGTTGATTGTGGGGCCAAATGCGCGTAAGCCGCTCAAACTTGCTATCCCTTTATTGGTATCGGACATGAGTTTTGGCGCACTTTCGGAAGAGGCGAAAATTGCGCTAGCAAAAGGTGCTGAGTTGGCAGGGACTGGGATTTGCTCCGGTGAAGGGGGGATGTTACCTGAAGAACAAGCTGCAAATTCGCGGTATTTCTATGAGCTTGCCAGTGCTCAGTTTGGCTACGATGAATCTAAGCTTCTTAATGTTCAGGCTTTTCATTTTAAAGGTGGGCAGGGCGCCAAAACAGGCACGGGTGGTCATCTTCCAGCAAATAAAAATGTGGGTAAGATCTCTCAGGTGAGAGGTATCCCCGAAGGCCAACCAGCAATCTCACCGCCAACATTTAAAGACCTTCATACTACTCACGATTTCAGAAAGTTTGCTGACAGAGTCCGTGGCATCACTGGCGGCATTCCAATTGGCTTTAAACTCAGTGCCAACCATATTGAGCAGGACATACAATTTGCGCTCGATGCGGGTGCCGATTACATCATTCTCGATGGCCGTGGTGGTGGTACGGGCGCGGCACCAACCATGTTCCGTGATCACATTAGCGTACCGACCATTCCTGCGTTAGCCCGCGCACGTAAATACTTAGATGAAAAAGGCGCAAGTGACCGCGTCACATTAATCATCACTGGTGGGTTGCGAGTTCCTATGGATTTTGTCAAAGCGTTGGCACTTGGGGCAGACGGAGTGGCGATAGCAAGCAGTGCGATGCAATCGATCGGTTGCGTCGCGGCCCGGATTTGTAACACCAATAATTGCCCTGCGGGAATCGCAACGCAAAATGCCGATTTGAGGCAGCGTCTCGATATCGAAAAGTCATCTCAGCAACTGAAAAATTTCTTCGAATCCTCGGTCGAGCTCATGCAAGTTATGGCAAGGGCATGTGGTCACCACGCTCTGAATGAATTTAGTCGCCATGATTTAGCTACATGGGATCACAACATGGCGAGGCTGTCTGGGATCAAGTATTCAGGTATGGACTTAAACTGATCTCTATCCATATTTTCTGCATATAGGTACATGTTTGATAACCATTATTTATTAGCCAAGATATGGAAATTTTGACTTGGCGTTAACTAAAAATTCAGTGTATGGACTACGCTGTTTTAGGTGGATATTCGATTTATTGAATAACAAAGAGTGGTTACCACAACCACGATACGAAGGAGCATTATATGAGCAAAGCAAACGGCGGTTCGGTAGGTAAATGTCCAGTTATGCATGGTGGGCAAACATCTACAGATAAGTCGGTGATGGATTGGTGGCCGAATGCCTTGAACTTAGACATCCTGCATCAACACGACTCCAAAACCAACCCATTTGGTCAGGACTTTAATTACAAAGAAGAACTGAAAAAGCTAGATGTCGAAGCACTTAAAAAAGATTTAAAAGATTTAATGACTGATAGCCAAGACTGGTGGCCTGCCGACTGGGGACACTACGGTGGTTTAATGATCCGAATGGCATGGCATGCAGCGGGCAGTTATCGTATTGCGGATGGCCGTGGCGGTGCTGCTACAGGTAACCAACGCTTTGCTCCTCTCAACTCTTGGCCAGATAACGCCAACCTCGATAAGGCTCGACGCCTTTTATGGCCAATCAAGAAAAAATATGGCAACAAACTAAGTTGGGCAGACCTGATTGTCCTTGCCGGTAACATGGCGTACGAATCCATGGGTTTTAAGACCTTTGGCTTTGCGTTTGGACGAGAGGACATTTGGCACCCAGAAAAAGACACTTACTGGGGCTCTGAGCAAGAATGGTTAGCCACAAGTGACGCTGATAACAGCCGCTACTCTGGTGAGCGAGATTTAGAAAACCCGCTTGCTGCGGTAATGATGGGTCTTATCTATGTGAACCCTGAAGGGGTAGACGGTAACCCAGATCCTCTCAAAACAGCACATGACATGCGAGTGACCTTTGCGCGAATGGCAATGAACGATGAAGAAACCGTCGCGCTCACAGCTGGTGGTCACACGGTGGGTAAGTGTCATGGTAATGGTGATGCCGCAAACCTTGGCCCAGAGCCCGAAGCAGCAGACGTTCATGAGCAAGGTCTTGGCTGGATTAACCACAAAACACGTGGTATTGGCCGTGACACGGTAACGAGTGGCATTGAAGGTGCTTGGACAACACACCCTACACAATGGGACTACGGATACTTCCACCTACTATTTAAGTATGACTGGGAACTGAAAAAGAGCCCAGCAGGTGCATGGCAATGGGAGCCAATCGACATTGAAGAAGAAGACAAGCCTGTCGATGTTGAAGACGGTTCTAAGCGCTACAATCCAATCATGACCGACGCCGATATGGCGCTTAAAATGGACCCTGAATATCGTAAGATTGCAGAAAAGTTCCAAAATGACCCAGCGTACTTTGATGACGTCTTTGCTCGTGCCTGGTTTAAGTTGACACACCGCGATCTAGGACCAAAATCATGTTATTTCGGCCCTGATGTGCCAAGCGAAGCTCTTATTTGGCAAGACCCAACGCCCGCAGGTAAGACAGACTACGATGTTGATTTAGTGAAAACAAAAATCGAAGCAAGTGGCCTATCCATTAGTGAGTTAGTAAGTACGGCGTGGGATAGTGCGCGTACTTACCGTGGCTCTGACCGCCGAGGCGGTGCAAATGGCGCGAGAATTCGTTTGGCTCCGCAAAAAGATTGGCAAGGAAACGAGCCAGAGCGTCTAAATCGTGTTCTTGCTGTGCTAGAAAAAATAGCAGCAGAAGAGGGCTGTAGTGTTGCAGATGCTATCGTGCTTGCTGGTAACGTAGGTATTGAACTGGCTGCGCGTGCCGCAGGTCATGATGTTTCCGTACCATTCGCGCCAGGCCGAGGTGATGCCACCCAAGAGATGACGGATGTTGAATCATTCGAAGTTCTTGAGCCTGTTGCTGACGGTTTCCGAAATTGGTTGAAGAAAGACTACGCGGTTAAGCCAGAAGAGCTTTTATTAGATCGTGCTCAGCTTATGGGGCTAACGGCGCCAGAAATGACGGTACTTATCGGTGGTATGCGCGTTTTAGGCAGTAACTACGGTGGTGGAAAAGAGGGCGTATTTACTGACCGAGTCGGCACTTTGTCGAATGATTTCTTCGTGAACCTTACTGACATGGCATATACGTGGAAACCAGTGAGTGCTAATCAATATGAAATCCGTGATCGTAAAACCGACGCTGTGAAGTGGACGGCAACCCGTGTGGATCTTGTCTTTGGCTCAAACTCGATTCTACGTTCGTACGCGGAAGTGTATGCGCAAGATGATAATCAGGAAAAATTCATCCACGACTTCATCGCTGCATGGACGAAAGTCATGAACGCCGACCGTTTTGACTTGTAGTAAGTGAAACGATGCAAATCGGTAGATGCGTAAACAAAGTTGATGAATAAGTAAGAGAGGCGGGCGCAAAGCTCGCCTTTTTCTTTACCTGTCTTTTTACTTTGATTGTTACTTTGATTGAAAACTAAGCTCATTTGAGCCATAATAACTAGACCATATGAACCATAGGAGCCTGATATGGCAACTGCAGCATTAAAAAGCTTTAAGCCGAAACAATCTCATAAAGCCAATTTCTGGCTTATGTTAGGTATTGAAGATGCTGAAACGGGTCGTATTGATGCGGTTCACAAAGGCTTTGAGCCCAAGGTATACCGGAACATTGTTGATCGAGTAAAGCTTTCTCAAAGTGAATTCCAACATGTGACACTGATTCCTGTTAGTACAATTAAGCGTCGTCTTAAAAATGATGAGCGTTTTAATACTCAAGAGAGTGATGCAATCTATCGATTAGCGATGTTATTGAAACTCGCAACAGAGTTGTTTGACGACGAAGAGCGCGCGTTAAAATGGATGAGAGAAAATGTGTACGGCTTAGGTGGAAAACGTCCACTTGATATGGTGTCGACCACGGTGGATTTTGAAATCGTAAAAGATTTGATCGGCCGTTTAGAGCACGGGGTGTTCTCGTAATATGAAGCTCTATCGTCTCACACAAAAGAAATTTGCTGACACGCCATTCAGCCCCGTTGGCGCAAAGTTGTTTGGAGGGCGATGGAACTCAAAAGGAACCGAAGCCCTCTACTTCTCTGAATCGGAATCCCTTTGCTCGTTGGAAGTGTTTGTTCACGTAAATAACGATCCAGCTATCACCAAACTGTACGATTTATATCGTATTGAAATGCCAGAATACCTCATCGCCACCTTAGATGAAGAAGATCTTCCAGTGACGTGGCGAGCAATACCGGCGAGCGAGTCTACACAGTACATTGGTGACCAGTTTCTCAATGATCCTCATCCTGAGTTTGCCGCGCTGCAAGTGCCTTCAACGATTTCACCTCGTGATAAAAACTACGTGGTGAACCCAAATCATCCCAAAATGAAAGAGATCATCAAGAAAGCCGAAAAGCTCGATTTCGCGTTTGACCCACGCATTTTCAAATAAACGCGCTGGCTTTCTCTCGCTTTAAAATATTCAGCGCTTACCTGAGATAAGCGCTGAAGCATAAAAGTTTATTCTCTTGGTTATTGTCGGTCGTAAGTGAACTGTTGCGCTTCATTCGTACTGTTGTGGTAATGCCCAAGCACTAACTCAGCACCTTTGTAAGATAAATGGCTGTCATCGGTATACATGGCGTTGTTCGCACCAACTTTCATTCGACATACGCCATTTCTGCAAATGGCATCGGTCAAGTCGACAAACTCAACGTGCTCAAATTGCTCAAAGTAGTTCACTAACTTCGCCACGTTTTTTGGATGATGTCGCTTGGGAGAAAAGTCGCAGGCAGACTCTTCTGTCTCGCCAAACAAACGCGCTTTCCAAAGGCATTCTCCTACCGCAAAAGGTGCAGAAGGCGTTGGGCCGAAAACGACCACTTCTTTCCCTTCCAGTTCATTCAACAATCCAGTTAATGATGCCTCATAATCGGCTTGTGAAAGCTCTTTATTGAAGTTGGAAGAGATAACGACGCGACGAATAGAAGGGGTACGCAAAATGGTATCGACTGCCTGTTTGAAGAACTGTCGGCAAGAAATTGATCCAGCATCTTTGATGATGTCGACATAACCGACTGCACAGGAATCTTGAGTAAGTTGCACCACGCCAGTTGGTGTTACTTCGGACAGACGCTTCACGTAAACCATGCTGTGACTATTGCCTAACACAGCGATGGTGGGCTGCGGCACAGACGAGCACACATCGTTAACGTCAGTGTTGCCGTTGCAATTTAAACCGTAACCGTTATTAACGCGCATGGCTTCGAAAAATGCGCTTCTTTCTGGAAAACCACCGTTTTGATGACCGATAACGCCGAACGTTAGCAAGGGCAACGTCAACAACACAATAACCGCGGACACAGTGCGCATGCTCATGGCTTTTCGGCTACGGAACGGCTTTTCAATAAAGCGCCAAGTGAAGTAAGAAAGTACAAACAGAGTGACAACGTAAAGTGGGATATTGACGTCTTGTGTTGCGTCCAACACGTAGCGGTAAAAGACAAATAATGGAATGTGCCACAAGTATAAGCTGTAGCTGATTAAGCCGACGAACACGACCCATTTGAGGCTCAGCAATTTACCGCAGACATTGTCTTTAGAGGCAAACAAAATCACCAACGCGCTACCGATGACCGGCACCAGCAAAGTGATACCCGCGCCATCTTGCGATTTTTCAAACAAAAGCGCGGAAGCCAATATCAAAACGATGCCAATGGTTGCCAGCGTATCGTTGGATTGAACTTGAACTTTTCTCATTACTAATGCGAGTAATGAACCGGTTGCCAGCTCCCAAGCACGAGAGAAGATCATGTAGAAGGCGAAATCAGGATCGTTGCTCGCATAGACAATAGTTATCAAACTCAGCGCAAATACCGCGACAAAAAAAGTCAGGAAAAACGCGTTTTTGCCACGAGCGAGAAGCATGAGTAGCAAAGGAATGACAATGTAGTATTGTTCTTCAACGCCCAAGCTCCAAGTGTGAAACAGCGGATTGGCTTGATCTTCTAAACCGAAGTAATTGTGGCCTTTTAAATACAGAAGAATGTTGGATGAAGAAAGAATAGAAGACACTGCGAACTGACCAACGTCTTTGTGTGCTTGTGGCAAAAATAGCCACCAAGACATCAAATAGCTTACGGCAATCACCACCAGTAGCAGGGGAAGTATGCGGCGAATGCGTCGCTCATAAAAATCACCGAGGTTGAACTTCTGGTTTTCCAAATCGTTAATCACGATGGTGGTGATCAAATAGCCACTGATAACAAAAAATACGTCGACGCCAATAAAGCCACCAGCGAACTGCTCAACTCCTGCATGAAACAAAATTACCAACGTGACAGCAATCGCCCTTAATCCGTCTACTTCCGCTCTGTAAGTCATATCGTGTCCCTCCAACATTCCGTTTAACGAAGTAGAGCAAAATATGAACCAGAAATAATGTTGCTTTAAATCAGCACCTTAAATTGATTGTCAAAATGAAAAGGCTGGGGGAAATAACGAATTCCTAAATTGAATTTCAATATGGAAATCCCAGAAAGAGTGATGTTAAGAAGCGCTAAATCAAAGAACGTAAAGCGCGAGTCTCTTAGACTTCATTGAAAATGATAACGCTAAAGAAACAATGACAGAGAATACGATTCAGGAAAAAATTGCCAGCTTTACTTGTATCGAAGAAGCGTTGGATTACTTCGAAATCGAGTTTGATAGCCGATTTATCGAAAACAACCGAACCGAGTTGGTTAAGAGATTTAATGGCTACTTAATCCTCACTAAACCGGATGATTGGTTTTCAGGCCGCCGCGCACTGAAAAATGCCTACTGTAAAGTACAACGCAGTTTGCTAAGTAAAACGACGCGCTCTGCGTGCCGAGGTTGTACATCTTGTCAAAGACGTTAATTCTTGGTGGCTTGCCTAAAAAAGAACCCTGTATCTTGGCGTCACAGGGGGAAGAGCAAGGTTCTTTTGGGTTAGCTGTTGGTTTGTCGCGAGTTGCGAATCAGCTTTACGCAGATGAATTAACCCGCGTGATACGCAGGGTAGTCCACTAAGCCTTTTTCATTGCCGCCGAACAATGTCGTAGGGTCATGTTCTGCCAGCGGATAGCCATGCTTGATGCGGCTTGGTAAGTCTGGGTTTGCAACAAACGGACGACCAAAACCGATCATGCCGGCTAAACCACTTTCAATGGCGTGTTGCGCCTTTTCTGCGTTGTAACGACCGGCATAGATCAGTGTGCCTTTATACGCCTCACGAACTGCGGTTTTAAAGTCGTGCGGAGTGTCTGGCGCGTCGTCCCAATCCACTTCTGCAATGTGAATGTAAACCACATTGAGTTTATCAAGCAGCGCAGCAGCAGCGGTGTAGGTGTCGACTGGTGTGCTATCAACGGTGCCGTTTAACGAAGTGAATGGTGCAAGGCGAACACCAACACGCTCTGCGCCAATGGCTTGCGTCATCGCTTCGACCACTTCACCAAGAAAACGCAGACGGTTTTCAATTGAGCCGCCGTATTCATCGGTGCGGTTGTTCGCTTCAGAATCGATAAACTGGTTAACCAAGTAGCCATTTGCTGCGTGAAGTTCGACACCATCAAACCCAGCTTCTATCGCGTTTAATGCGGCTTGTCGGTATTCTTCAATAACATTCTTGATGTCTTGTTTGGTCATTTCACGTGGCTCAACCACGTCGACAAAGCCAGGTTCGTCTGTGCCATTGTCGATAAATACTTTCACGTTTTCTGCTTTAAGCGCAGAAGAAGAAATAGGTTGCTCGCCGCCGATGTTGTCAGGATGAGTCACACGACCAACGTGCCATAATTGCGCGAAGATAACGCCGCCTTTCTCGTGCACTGCATCAGTTACTTTTTTCCAGCCAGCAATTTGTTCTGGGCTATAAATACCCGGTGTCCACGCGTAGCCTTGACCCATTGGTGAAATTTGCGTGCCTTCAGCAACGATTAATCCCGCTTCGGCGCGTTGAGCGTAGTAGGTGGCCATCATGTCGTTGGCAACATTACCCGGTTGAGAGGCTCGAGAGCGCGTCATCGGAGGCATGACGATGCGGTTTTTTAATGAGAGAGAGCCAAGTTGAATCGGTTGAAATAATGCGTCTGTCATAGGAAACCTCGTTATTGTTTAGTTTGAATCAGTTCGATTGGGTAGCCGTCGGGATCTTTAATGAAGGCGATGTGCGTTTCTCCTCCTTTCATTGGACCGGGTTCGCGAGTGACGTTGCCGCCAAGCGCTTTGATTTTTTCGCAAGCTGCGTAAATGTCTTCACACCCAAGCGCTATGTGACCGAATGCGTTACCTAAGTCGTAACTGCCAGTATCCCAGTTGTAAGTTAGCTCGATGGTCGCGCCATCTGGTTGATCAGGGCTACCAACAAACACCAGTGAGTAACGGTATTCTTGGTTTTCAAAACGATCCAAAACGCTCATACCCAGAACTTTTGTATAAAATTCGATAGATTTGTCTAGGTCAACAACACGGATCATCGTGTGGAGAAACTTCATAAGTCGCCTTTCATAACGTTGCGTAATCACGGTGCAAACCTTATCGCTACTCTAAATTAACTGGAAATTATCGTTAATTATGAAAATGATTATTTAACGTTATGGGCAATGAGGTTGTTGGCCCTACAA
>NZ_WXWT01000322.1:0-3696 GCF_009904725.1 Vibrio sp. V43_P6S15P86 | reverse complement strand
AAACACGAAGATTCCAGAGTAGAGTGGGGCGTTAACGAAAACAACCAGCGCCATAGAATCAGTATAAACCTGATCTTCAATCAGTCTAAACCAATAACGGATACTATTTAGTGAGAATTTGACAGGCCTCAAACAAAATGTTGTAAAAACTACAGAATTGGATGTGTAATCGATGTTTTGTTGCGCCAGTCGCACGAGAATGATGTTTGAGTTACATCAAAACGAAAAAAAATTTCAAATTGATGTAACTCTTTCGGGCCATTAAGACGATTGGATATCAGTGACCACCTGCTGAATTCTTTCCATCAAATTTGGTGCTTGCTTGGCGATTTCACGCTGTTCATCAAGCACCGAACTCAAAATCTCTTTGGTCGTCAGCGGATTTGCCAAAACCACTCGGAACACAATCGTGTTCATGCGCTGCCATTGGTCTGGGTTCAGTCTTGTACGTGAAACAAACGATTTGCCCGTTTCGCGCTGACGCTTTTGAATAAACTGTGTTAATTCATTAATCAGTTCATTCAGTTGTTCTTTTTGTGAACCTTCCGCTTTTGCTAATGCCTCACGGATGAATGGCGGCAAGTAGCGGTATGTGAGCAGACAAAGCTCTGGTTCAGAAACCAATTCGAAATCATCTTGCTGCTTGATTAAATCCGCAAAGTAGCGAGCTTTTTCAATGCTTTGGTCTATCAGCAGCTCATAGCCAGGGCGACTGATGATGTGCATTGCGGCATAGACTAACATTGCCATGCCCGAACGAGAGCCTTCTAATGTATGGCTGCCTAGGTCTTTTGAGCCTTTACGCAAGATATATTGAGCGTGATGCTCTATGGATTTCATTGCGTCAGGATCTTTGAACAGAACCATACCAGCGCCCATCGGGATGTAGAGTTGCTTGTGCGCATCAATGGTTACTGAGTCTGCCATTTCCACACCGTTAAGAAGGTGACGGTGGTGATTAGACATAAGTGTTGCGCCACCCCATGCGGCATCCACATGGAAATGACAACCGTGAGCTTGGCAGACTTCTGCGATTTCAGGTAGCGGGTCGACATTACCTGTCTCTGTTGTACCAGCTACACCAATAACAGCAATAGGCTTGATGTTTTGTTTCTCTAGTTCAACAATTTTCGCTTTAAGGTCGTCGACAATAATACGGTTGTTGGCATCCGTTTTAACCGCAACCAAGCCTTCTTGACCTAAACCTAGTACATCGGCTGCTTTCTTGAGGGAGTAGTGACCACGCTCAGACACCAATACCGCTAAGCCATCGTAGCCATAATGCTTCATGGCTTTAAATAGGCCTTCTTTCTCAACGCCTTTAAATGAACCATTGGCTCTTAACGCCTTGTTACGTGCTACCCAAAGTGCAGTGATATTGGCAATGGTACCGCCGGAGCAAAATGCGCCCAATGAGTGGTTTGCGCTATGCATCCACTGATCGTAAAACGTATCGCTCTGACCATAGATCAAGCGATGTAGCATGCCCAAAACTTGACGTTCAAGCGGGGTAAAGGCTTTAGAAGTCTCTATCTTTACCAGGTTTTGGTTTAAGGCGATCATGATCTTTGACAGTGGCATCAAGAAATAAGGCAGCGCCGATGTCATATGACCAATGAAGCTTGGTGAAGAAGTGTGAACGGAGTGCGACACCAAAGTGTCGAGTAAGTGTTCTGTATGATCTGACACGAACTCTGGCTGCTCAGGAATCTGAGCAGAAGAAAAGTCTTTTTCGATTTCGCGTAAAGGCTTTTCTTCTGCCACGATGTGTTCACGAAGAAATTGATTTAGATTTCGCGAGAGGCTCTCGTCAATTTTGGTTAACGTTGAGTCAGGACCTTCTGGGACAGTGAAGATCTTTAGCAAGCTCTCAAAGCTAACGTCAGCGGTTTTTTGTTCCTTAACCATAGCAAAGAATCTTTGTAGTTATTTTGGTAATGCGAGCGGCACAATCTAAACTAAAACGGGCGCAAAGTCCCGTTTTAATTGTTGAAACCCATGTTGCTGAAATGAAAATTTTAGGTGAGGGTTACAATCTTCGCATTAAAAAATCGTTGATTTTAATGTGTTAAAACACTCGGTGTTTTCGAGCATCCCCAACGATTAATTAATCACACTTCTGCTTTTCAATCTTCTCTATTGACTGATTGTACTTATTAAGCGCGGTATCAATTTGTTGTGGATGGCTAAGCAGGTCGGCGAATGCTGAACGAAGCTCGTAGTTTTTGGGGTGGTTAGTCGATTGACGGTCACTAAACGTTTGTTTTGCGACTTCACCTAACTTATCACTTCGGCTTGCTAGCTGCTTAACGTCGTGTTGTTCTAATTTTAGCCATGCTTCGATTGGCTGTTCTGTTGCAACACGGCTAGGATCGTTCTCTAGAAAGTAGTGAACTGCTTCACGGTTTAATTCAAAGTGATGTTTACGGCCGTCCAAGAACCACTGGCTAACTTCTTTTAGATCTGGATACTGGGTAACCGTCAAATCAACAAGATCTTGATACCACTGTAGTGAGGCATCAACATAGCCGTCGTATTTGCTAGCAAGACATTGTTGATCTGCGGCAAACGTAAAAGTTGAGCTTGTAGCGAGGAGCGCTGCAACGACAAAGCGTTTCATTCTTCTTCCTTCTGGTTGTTATCCCTTTATTAACGCAAGGCACATAAGTTGATGTTTCACCCTTCTTTCTCTTTAGTCGTGATAAATCATTGGGCTAATTGACAAAAGGAAAGCGGATTATTGCCAAAATCTTGATCACTTTGACGTTAACTGGGTATTTGAATTTTTGCCGTATTGTAATGGATGTTAAAGCGAAAACCTGAGATCTAGCTAGCAAGTGATACAAAGAAAAGCATCATAACTGGTACCAGTAAACTCAAAATAAACCCACTAACGATGGCTACTGGGACACAACGCACACCACCTGTAGTCTGAATAACAGGTAGGGTAAAGTCCATTGCTGTTGCACCTGCATAACCAATTGCTGTGCACGGATAGCTACGAATAAAGAGAGGAATGGCTACCAGCGCGACCAGCTCTCTCATTAATTCGATCAGGAAAGATGCCCCCCCAAACACGGGGCCAAAAGCGTCTCCCATCAAAATTCCTGCGAGTGAATACCAGCCAAAGCCTGAAGCCATCGCGAGGGCTTGATAGAGAGGAAGGTCCAAAAGTATCGCTGCAATAACGCCACCAAGCATACATGTTGCGATCACAACTGCCGCAATGGCCATACCCTGTTTATTTAATAGAATTTGGCGAAGAGTAAGCCCACTATTGCGAAGCTGAATACCAATAAAAAATAGGAGCAGGAAGAGTATCCATTCGCTCGCTGTATCCACCCAACTTAAATCGATGGGTAACAGCAGACCAACTACTAGCCCGCCACCAACGACAACAATCAGCTTTACTGATTCTAAAGCCATCGAGGATAGCGGCAGCTTCTTTTGATTCTGATTGGTCTGGAGAGGAATTATCCTATCGATAATAGGCAGCGCCAACAGATTACAGGTACTTAAACATAAAAAGAAAGTACTCGCATAGAGAAGAATACTTTGTAAGTTGCTACTTAAGTTATCGAGCGCTGCTAGGCTAAGTCCCATCAACGACAAAATGACGTAAATAAGGTAGGACGTTGATTTATTGATCTTCTCCAGTAACGAGGCTCGAGATATAGGAATTAGATACCCCACAAC
>NZ_WXWT01000469.1:0-3720 GCF_009904725.1 Vibrio sp. V43_P6S15P86 | reverse complement strand
ATAACATACCGTTATAGGCGTCCTTAGATCTCATTTCTTAAACTAAATTTAGTTTTCGTTACATATTTTGCTGATTAACTTCGCATATTTTGTTTCGATATAGCAATAGATTTGGTCAATATCTTTTATCTCTAATGGAGCTTTAAATGAGAGAAGTTGAGTTTAGAACGATAGACAGGCTGTTTATCAAGATGTCTATCAACGACAAAATGTGGGTTATATTCCTGCTGTTTTTAGTAGCCCTCACTTCTGTGGCTGGAAGCCGCTACTTCAATGAAATACAACAATTTAAACAACAAGCGATTTCTGCTAGCGAAGCGAAACTTTCTGGTATTGTTGACGCTCAACCAGGTCATGTTCCACAAATTGACGGCGTATCGAAATCAAGTCGCGTAAGCGAGAGCTCTTTTGTTGATGGCTCTGTCACCGCTTATGCAAAGTTGCATTCTGGCGAAGTGATTAAGTTGACTCAAAACGTATCCGCGCAATACGAATCTGCAAAGTCGTCAGCCTTAACCTCTCTGTTACTCAGCTTTTTATGGGTTGTTCCTTTTGCCCTTTTCTCTTACTGGGTTGCGACCTTTATAGGAGGCGCCCTGTGGGTTTTATATACGACAACCGAAAAAATTGGTGAAGGTGATTTAACCTCTCGCCTTGGTTTTCATCCTGGCCGAGACGAGTTTGGCACCATTGGTTGCGCGTTAGATAAATCTATGGACACCTTAAGTGAACTGGTTAACAGTGTGAAAAATAATGCGACTACATTGAGTGAGACATCTTCTGCATTCGAAAAAGATATGCAGTTGAGCGAAACGCAGATATCTCATCAATATCAAACACTCGATTCCGTCGCGACAGCAATGGAAGAAATGACAGCCTCTGCAAAAGAAGTATCCAGCATTTCCCAACAAGCGACGATGCAATCCGATCAGGATGCTCAAAAGATCGAGCTAAGCAGAAATCGCGTGCAAAATGTGATTGGAGAAATTGAGACGTTATCCAGCTATATTGAACAGGCTTCCACATCAGTAACCAATTTAAATGAAAACACGACGCAGATTAATGACGTTATCACAACGATCAATGCCATTTCAGAACAAACCAACCTATTGGCTCTGAATGCGGCAATTGAAGCGGCACGCGCCGGGGAGCAAGGTCGTGGATTTGCTGTGGTTGCTGATGAGGTGCGTACATTGGCAAGCCGAACTCAACAGGCAACAGTAGAAATTCAAGCCATGATTGAGAAACTACAAACCGAGAGCCAGAACATTGCTTCAATCACTGACCGAACCGTTCAACAAGCGCAAACCAGTAGCCAGCTTATTGATGAAATTGGTCATGATGTGACGTCTATTGCTGAATCCGCACGCTCATTGATGGACATGAGTATCCAAATTTCCACCTCAGCAGAAGAACAAAGCGCAGTCGCCAACGATATTGCATCTGAGCTTTCAGAAATTCGCAGCCAGTCGAGCACAATCAGAGAAGTTGCAGAGCAATCTACCGTAGGGGTAGCTAATCTCACTCAGGCGTCAGTGTCTCTTGGTGAGGTATTACAACGCTACCGCACAGCATAACTTTGCAGCATTTATGATCAACAAGGGCTCCTCAGGAGCCCTTTTCTTTAAACCGTTTTCAGCCGTTATCGTCGATATTTTCTACTACACACAAGTGGATATTTGAAGTGAATCTCAAGTTCTCGCTGTACCTGATGAAATAATGTTCATAAACAAAGCGTTCCGCTATGCTTAATCCTGCCAATTCCAATTTGCTGCTGGAAAACAATATGAATAATTACAAAGATACAAAAGACATCGAAAACCTAAGTTGCCCTCTCTGCCAGGGGGATGAATATCTCATTTCATCGGATGGAGAGAAATTCACATGCGCTGCTTGCGGATTTCATACAAAAAGCTTCTCATCCATCCAATGCCTACATCAAACCCCTTACCTACAGTCCAAACTTAAACATATCCATAGCTTAAGTACGGTGTGCCATTAAGAGATTAAACAGAGCAGCTAAATAGCTGCTCTTTTAATTCATCTAAATGTTGAATGCGAATTACGCGTTCATCATCAACACGATTGATTGCCTCACCATTAAATAGCTGTACGGTTTTAATGCCAGCGTTTAATCCCGCTTCTACGCCTTTAGGTGTGTCATCAATATAAAGACAGTCGCTCGATAAAAAGCCCATGCTCATTGCACTGTACATAATTAAGTCAGGTTCAGGCTTCCAACTATTCGCATCGAATGCAGAGAACACTTTCCCCTGGAAAGCATCGAGCAATCCTGTTAACTCCAATGCGTATTCTATTTTATCTTTCGGCCCATTGGACGCGACACAATATTCGATATTATGCGAATCTAAAAACTGAATTAATCGCTTTGCGCCATCCATCGGCTGTAAGTGGCGAACAAAAAGAGACTGGACTTCTTCACGGTATTGCGGCTCTAAGACATCAATAGGGACTTTGATATCTTTCAGCTCTTTAGTATCTAAAAGGATGTCAGCGAGCTTTCCTCCTTTAAAATGAGAAACGCACTCTTCCATCGTTAATTCTGCGCCATGCAGGTTAAATACATTGACGAGAGCTTGGCAACACAATCGTTCACTATCGACCAACGTACCATCACAATCAAATATCACGCACTTAATATTGGTAATTGCCATAGCCATCTCCAGACATCTTAAAGGCTAATGCCCTAGCTGATTTTAAAAATGTTGGCTTAATCTTATTTAAGTTTGGGATTGTTGAAACGACGAGCTTGGCATTTCATGGAAATAGAGGGGAGCAATTACAGTTTTTCTAAGCAAGATCACCTATCGTCATCTTGCTTTGCTTTTTATGCATTTGAGTGCGCAAATTAGCTTTCAATAATCACCGAATCTAAAAGCTTGTGTTCGGTACTTAGTCTTTTAGCAAGATCCGCCACAAACGAACTCTTGTATTTTGATTCAGAAACCGCGACATCAGAGATAAGCGTGTTTCCTTCCAGGTGGCTAATAATAGCGGCACCAATTGGAGCTCCAGATTTAAAACCAACATATAATTCAAAATCTGGCGTTAGAATTATCTGAGTGAGATATTCCACAATCATATCTTTATCGTACTGTTGATCCCAACGCTGAGACTGCAGGACAGAAAACATGATAGTAAGTCGGTGAAAATCGACCAGAAAAATATCGTCAGAGCTAAATTCAGAATTACTCTCAAGTAGCGTGTCTTTGTCGACCACTTGATAGGTTGCTTGTTCTAGTGCTTTGAAATAGACATCACGCCCTTTCAGACTCTCTGGTGTTGGAAATTCAACTTCAACCAGATCATACAGCCATGTATTTTTACGCTCGATACTGGCTAACTGTTGTTCATTCATTTTGATACCTTAGTTGCAAAACGAAATGTGCAGAGTATTTCATTCTCACATAGAGTGAAGCTTAGACAGAGCGACAAGCCATATAAAGTCATATTGGGAGAAAGTATGGTCACTCTAACTCATCATTTCGTTTAGAGCAGTACATTAGCATGAAGCCCACAACAAACCTAGCGTACGTAGACCTTTCCTTGGCTAAATTTTGTTTTAGTTGCAAACCTCTGATAGATTTCATCAATATCTTTCCTAGTTAAGGACAAAAATAATGAAAAAGATGCTGTTAAGTGCATTGCTTGCTACTACGCTGGTTGGTTGTTCAGATAACGATGTTGCTGATGTAGGAC
>NZ_WXWT01000045.1:0-3732 GCF_009904725.1 Vibrio sp. V43_P6S15P86 | reverse complement strand
CCTTTCACTCTCTTTTGACGAACTCACTACGCTCATCGGTGAGAACACGTGGGGCAAATCATCATTGCTCGACGCCCTTTCTATCGCGCTACCTGCTAATGGCTCATTATATCAATTCGAACTAAAAGATTTTCACGTTGATTACTCAATTTCTCATCCACAAACCCAACACTTGCAGATCATTGTTTGCTTTAAAGCACAAGACAAGAACGAAGTAAAAGCTGGGCGTTATCGACGGATAAAACCTGCATGGTGCACAAACGAAGATGGTGAGCAGGTCATTTACTATCGAATTAGTGCGTCTCGCGACGAGTATGATATTAAAACTGAATACGCATTTTTGGATCATAACGGTAAGCCGAAGAAACTGCACCACTCTGAGAAACTCGCCGTAGAGTTGATGACTCTTCACCCTGTTATCCGCCTACGAGACTCCCGACGCTTCCCAGATCTAAACCACGTCAACGGCGACAGCAAAAATGCTCGGATTGAAAAACGAATCAATAACACCTGTCGACGGCTATTGGCGATGCCTGGGCACGTAAACAAGGGTGAGATTCGCAGTAGTCTCGATTCAATGCAAACACTTGTCGAACACTATTTTGCGTTCCGCAGCGTCAGCAAAGGTAACCCACGAAAACCTCGTGATGGTCTTTTTTATACGAGCCCTTCCTCTGATAAAGGATTAAGTCAATTCCTTAAGGAAACAAATGACAAACAAAGCCGTTTGCTTTTAATGGGGCTTCTCAATGCTTACCTTCAAGCAAAAGGCCCTACCGATTTAAGACGCTGCGCAAGACCGATATTGATTATCGAGGACCCTGAAGGCCGACTACATCCGACTCATCTCGCTAGAGCGTGGTCATTATTGCAGTTGTTGCCAATGCAAAAGATTTTAACTACCAACAGCGGTACGTTACTTGGCTCGGTTCCACTTTATTCAATCCGACGTTTGATTCGCTTGTCAGACCGAACCATTGCCAAGAGCTTAAACTCTGCCAAGTTTGGTAGAGATGAGTTACGCCGAATTGGTTTCCACATTCGTTTTCATCGCTCAGGGGCGTTGTTTGCACGGTGTTGGTTACTCGTAGAGGGCGAAACTGAAGTTTGGTTATTTCATGAACTGGCTCGTCAATGTGGATATGACTTAGCTGCGGAAGGAGTTCAAATCGTTGAATTTGCACAATCAGGACTGAAGTCACTGATCAAAGTAGCAAAAGAGTTCGGTATCGACTGGCATGTTGTTACCGATGGTGACCCGGCAGGTAAAAAGTACGCGCATGCCGTGAGAGCGCAACTCGATCATGATCAGGAAAGGCATAGACTTACAGAGTTACCTGATCGAGATATCGAACACTTTCTATACAATCATGGATTTGAACTTTTCTTTAAGGACATCATCAAAGTTCCTCATGATCACCCTATCCCAGCTAAAAAAGTCGTAAACCGTGTTTTGAAAAAGCATGCAAAACCGGACTTAGCTTTGGCCATTGTATCTCACTGTGAAGAGAGAGGTATGGAGTGCATTCCTGTACTTCTGCGTTGGACACTTAAGCGCGTTGTCACCATGGCAAACGGCAATACATGAGTTAGAGTATTTCACACTCACACCTTGCCTTGTAATACAAAAAAAGCACACCAAATTGGTGTGCTTGTATCAAACATCATTAATTTTGATTAAAGGTATTGAGAGGGATAAAACTCAATACACAGTGGATACAAATAAGATCGGGGGTTCACTACTGTGCTTGCTCAGCAAGTGTAGAAGAAGTAGTGCTTGATTTCGTATGTAACCAAAGTCCAGTCGCTTTCATTAGATAACCAAACACACCACCTAGCAGCAAAGATGGAATGACAAGTTGCCAGTTTCCATCAGCGGCAAATGTTGCGCAGGAACCAATAAAAGTGCCTGGAATGTACGCGAGCCAAGCCTGTTTCGCTTGAATACACATGAAAAATGCCACAATAGCGGTAATCACATAACCGATAATTTCCAAACCAACGTAAGTTGAACCGTGGATAATTACCATTGCCCAGAATACACCCGTCATATTAGTGATTAAGCTGATACCAAGTCCTTTCAATCCGCTAGTTGGCGCAGCAAAGTAGCTCGTGCAACCTAAAAAACCAGCCCAAGAAAGCAAACCTAAAGAAATGGCGATCCAACCCCATACGCCAGATAAAATTCCAGTAGTGATAGAGATAGCTAAAAGTGTCGTCATGGTAGTCGTACCTGCTTGGCTATTATCGTACCCATATGGCTCAATAACTGCCTTCATACATTGAAATCAAGGACACATGTTAGATACATCAGTCTTGCTTATCGGTGATAATGATCACAATAAGACGATAACAATTCCATGGCTTGCACTGAAAGTTTGACGCAACCGATAAATCAACAGATTTAGGGAATGAGTATTTCTAATACTAGGTAAAAAAGGATGTGTGTAGGACAGTTCCAATAGGTCACTCCAGCAAGCGAACAAGACTAGGAAGCTAATATCGGCGTGCAGAATCATGGATCACCAAGTGAGTGCATAAAAGCTCCTGAATCACGCTTGTTCTTCGAAGTTCAGTATACTGTACATAGAAATATGCCACTCCCAATTAAGCGAGTGGCATTGCTGTGCCTCTAGAGTTTATTGCGTGTATTGAGTAGTAACTTACAATACCGAAGGCTTACCTTTCATCATTCGCAGACCTTCTCGTTTAATGCAGTCGACTAGTGGGTTTTCTGCCATGTCAGCTCGCCATATAAATGAAAGTGTCCTTTCCATTTTTAGCTCGGGCACATTTAACGCAACAAGATGACCCGCTTCTATATATCGCTCTACATCTAAATACGGTAAACAAGTAAGGTACTGGCCGTTAGCAACTAAGCTGCGTAACACCGGAACGTGCTCGTACTCTCGCCACACATCCAAATCTTCAATAAGATGATGAATAGAGCTATCAAATGTTTTTCGTGTGCCAGAACCATGCTCTCTCAACACCCACTTCGCTTGTTCTAACTGCGCGAGGCTTACAGATTGATTGCGAGCAAAAGGATGATGAGAAGCAGCGACAACAGTAAGATGGTCTCGGCACCAGACTTCTTGGTGCAAACGGTTATCGTCACAACGCCCCTCGATGATCCCTAAGTCATATTTATAATCTAATACGCCATCAATAACCCCTTTTGTACTCTGCACACCAAGGGAAATACGCATTTCTGGAAAGTCATTATCAATGATACTGATAAGGTCTGGAACCAGATGCTCTGCCGGAGTTTGACTCGCGCCCATGCGAATCTCACCGCTTAACAAGTGTTGCTCATAAAAGCCCATTTCAATCTGCAGTGCGTCTTGTAATAAGCGTTTTGCTTTTGGTCGTAGCCACATACCCCAATGGGTTAACGCCATTTGCTTGCCCTGCCTCTCAAATAAAGGCCTGCCAAGCATTTTTTCTAATTGCGCAAGCGACATACTTGTCGCTGATTGTGTCAAAGCCAGTTTCTCTGCGGCCTGGCTTACACTGCCGGTATCTGCAACTGCGTCAAAAACCGCTAATTGCTTAAGTGAGTAGCGCAAAGTGTCCTCCATTATTGGTGAGTATTTTTCATACCCTCACAATCGTTAAAAACATGCCCCAATAAGCAATAGAGTTCATTTTACCTAGCCGCATAAAGTTATCAATTAATTTGATGAGGTTTCTAAATATTATCAATTTTACCTACCAAACCCTTCTCCTTAT
>NZ_WXWT01000440.1:0-3738 GCF_009904725.1 Vibrio sp. V43_P6S15P86 | reverse complement strand
CTTATAAATTTATCAGGAGCATAAACATGTTTAAGAACCTTTTTGCTAACCTGCAAAAAGTTGGTAAGGCGCTGATGCTTCCAGTATCAGTTTTACCAGTTGCAGGTATTTTATTAGGTGTGGGTGCTGCCCATCTAAGCTTTATTCCAGAGATCGTTTCTAATCTTATGGAACAAGCTGGTGGTTCCGTATTCGGCCAAATGGCACTTCTATTTGCAGTAGGTGTAGCTCTAGGCTTCACTAATAACGACGGTGTTGCTGGTCTTGCAGCAATCGTTGGTTACGGCATCATGACGGCAACGCTAGGTGTAATGGCGGGTGTTATGGGTGTTGAGAAAATCGATACAGGTGTACTAGGTGGTATCCTTGTCGGTGGTGTGGCTGCTTGGGCATTCAACCGTTTCTTCAAAATTCAACTTCCAGAGTATCTTGGCTTCTTCGCTGGTAAGCGTGCAGTGCCTATCATCACTGGTTTTGCAGCGATCATCCTTGGTGTTATCCTTTCTGTAATTTGGCCACCAATTGGCGGTGCAATCTCTGCATTCTCTGATTGGGCTGCGCACCAAAACCCACAACTAGCATTCGGTATCTACGGTGTTGTAGAGCGTTCTCTAATCCCATTCGGCCTACACCACGTATGGAACGTACCGTTCTTCTTCGAAGCTGGTTCTTGTGTTAACGCTGCTGGTGAAGCTCAAAACGGCGTACTAACTTGTTACCTAGTTGCTGATGAAGCATCTCGTGCTGCTGGTAATGGCTTCGGTCAGCTAGCGGGTGGTTACATGTTCAAGATGTTTGGTCTACCAGCTGCAGCAATCGCAATTGCTCACTGTGCTAAACCAGAAAACCGCGCAAAAGTAATGGGTATCATGGCGTCAGCTGCACTGACTTCATTCCTAACTGGTATTACTGAGCCTATCGAATTCTCATTCCTATTCGTTGCTCCACTACTATACGGTATCCACGCTCTACTAGCTGGTTCTGCATACATTGTTTCTAACACTCTAGGCTTTGTACACGGTACTTCTTTCTCTCACGGTCTGATCGACTTCCTAGTTCTATCTGGTAACGCTCAGAAGATGGGTCTAATGATTGCTGTTGGTCTAGTATACGCAGTGATTTACTACGTAGTGTTCCGTGGCGTAATCACAGCACTTGACCTAAAAACTCCTGGTCGTGAAGATGAAACAGAAAGTGCGGCAGCAACTTCTGGCTCTGACATGGGTGGTGAACTGGTTGCAGCGTTCGGTGGTAAAGCTAACATTACTGGTCTAGACGCATGTATCACTCGCCTACGTGTAGCGGTTGCAGATACAGCAGCTGTTGACCAAGACAAACTGAAACAACTTGGCGCTGCTGGTGTTGTAGTTGTTGCAGGTGGTGTTCAGGCTATCTTCGGTACTAAGTCTGACAACCTAAAAACTGAAATGGATGAGTGGATCCGTAACCACGGCTAATCACCGTCATTCATAACAATGAATAAAAGGAGGCTTCGGCCTCCTTTTTTAGTTCCTCTCTCATTGCTAAAAGTGCTTTCTGAGTGTGATCCTAAACTCATCTTTACTTTTGCCAGTCTTTTCATACATCGCGCTTACTCATCGTTGACATATTGAAACACCACTATGTTTGAATAGCGCATGATGTTTTTTTAATAATTGATAACGTGTATGAAGAGCAAATTAATTTTATTAGCAGGACTAGTTTCTAGTACCGCAATGGCGGCAAATGAGCCAACGAACTTGTCTGTTGGTATGGCTGTCGATCAACAGTTGAGTGTTGTTGTTGAGTTAGATAATAAGTATCGCGGCATTATCGGTAACGATGGTATGGCGTTTGATTACATCGCTAAACGTGGAACATTCGATCAAAACATGCCTGTGACCTGGTATGTTGGCGTTGGTGGTTGGTATGAATGGGATGATGAGTTTGGCGTGCGTGTACCTCTCGGTGTGAACTGGGATTTATCACGCGGTTGGGATCTTTATGGTCAAATACACCCAGAGCTAGATCTTTACAAAGGTGCTGACTTACAACTTGGTGGTGCCGTTGGCATCAAATACAGTTTCTAGAATAAAAGAAACATAAAAAAACGCCGGTAAATACCGGCGTTTTTTGTTTGGAATGCAATACTGCTATTGTTTATCCATGGCTCGCTTGATACAAACGGCAGCGCCGCCCCAAGTGATACCTAAACCAATAACCATCATAATAATTGCGCTGATTGTCATTTCGCTGTCTCCTTGCGATTCACTGCGTTAATCACTAGACCAAAGATAAATAGTGCGGCGATAAGTGCCCAGCCTACAGTTAGATCATAACCACCGTAGCCTTCAGTAAATAAAGCATAAAGCTTAGTCGCTAAGATAATGGCGAGCATAATCGGTGTTACGAAGCGTAAACAGATCTCAAACCATTGACCAATAGAGAAATCAGAGCGCTCATTTACGTAATTACGTACTTCAGGCACGCGTTTCAATAGCCACGCCATCAATACAATCTCAACCAAGCCGCCTACCATAATGCCAACGTTGTTTGCAAAGTGGTCTACTAGGTCTAGCAGCAATAGACCGCCATTTGTTGCGAACGCCATAGAAACCACAAAACCAGTTCCAATTACAACGTTTGCAGCTTTTTTTCGGCTCCACTTTAGCTTATCGATGATGGCGGATGTTACGGCTTCCATGATAGAAATGTGCGAACTTAGACCAGCAACCACCAGTGCAAAGAAGAACAGAGGACCAAGAATATATGGTGCGGGTAATAAGTTAATTGCCGCAGGTAAAGTAACAAAAGCAAGGCCAACGCCTGCAGATACCACTTCTGTTAGCGGTTTACCTTGTTCTTGAGCCATATAACCCAAGACAGAGAAGATCATAATACCAGCTAGGATGGAGAAGCCACAGTTGATCAACACGGTCATAAACGCGTTATTCGTGATGTCTGACTTTTCTGGCAGATAACTAGAGTAAGCCAGCATGATCGCGAAGCCGATGCTTAGGGTAAAGAAGATCTGACCGTACGCAGCTGCCCATACTTTCACATCCCAAATTTTGCTGAAATCGGGTTCAAACATGTAGTTAACGCCATCCAAAGCTCCTGGCAAGAAAACCATACGTCCGATTAAAAAAATCACCATCAAAAATAGTATTGGCATCATGATTTTAGATGCGCGCTCAATCCCTGATTTCACGCCTTTGGCAATGGCGGTGTAAGTAATAGCCCAAGCAATCACCATAGATAAGGCAATCTTCCATTGAATACTGCCTAAGTCTGTTGGTGAGTTATCACCTAACTTTAGGTACTCACTAAAGAAAAATGCGTTTGTATCGGTTCCCCAACCTTGAGTGAACGACAACCCAAAGTAAGAAATTGACCAACCGATAACTGCAACATAGTAAACGGCGATAACTGCTGCAACACCAACTTGGAACCAGCCAAGCCATTCAAATTTAGAATGAATTTTCGCTAGCGTTTTTGGTGCTGAGCCTCGGTACTTTTGTCCCATACTGAACTCAAGGATCATAAATGGAATACCGGCCGTGATCATGGCGAAAATGTAAGGAATAAAAAATGCGCCGCCACCGTTTTCATAGGCCATGTATGGAAAACGCCAAATGTTTCCCAAACCGATAGCAGACCCGACTGCTGCTAAGATGAATCCCGCTCGGGATCCCCATTGTTCTCGCTTCATATTTGACTCCTATACGACTCCCTGAGGAATGAAGCTCTCTCCGTAAC
>NZ_WXWT01000126.1:0-3751 GCF_009904725.1 Vibrio sp. V43_P6S15P86 | reverse complement strand
GCCTACGATGATTCACGTAGAACGTAGTGACTTTTTACGTTGAGTGTCTCCCTATGTTGCTAAGTGTGTTGTATATCATTGGTATCACGGCTGAAGCCATGACAGGTGCGTTGAGTGCTGGTAGAAGAAAAATGGACTGGTTTGGTGTTATGTTGGTGGCCAGTGCAACGGCCATTGGTGGTGGCACCGTACGTGACATTTTACTGGGGCACTACCCTCTTGGTTGGGTAAAAAACCCAGAGTTCCTAGCAATCACGTGTGTTGCGGGTGTACTTACCACAGGCTTAGCTAAATGGGTGATTAAGCTAAAAGGCCTATTCATCCGCCTTGATGCGTTAGGTTTGATCGTGTTCAGCATCATCGGAACTAAGATTGCGATGGGCATGGGCTTACACCCTGGAATTTGTATGGTTTCAGCGCTAGTAACGGGTGTATTCGGTGGTCTACTCCGCGACTTAATCTGTCGCCAAACACCGTTGGTACTGCATGAAGAACTTTACGCTTCTGTCGCTCTTATCGCATCAGGAATGTACTTAGCGCTATTAGAATTTAATATTCCCGATGTAACAGCCACTATCATTACACTGATCACCGGTTATATGCTGCGTATGGCCGCGGTACGTTTTAAGTGGCGTCTCCCTTCTTTCAATTTGGAAACGGAAGGCTCACTCCATTAATTTAAATCTAAACGCGTAATGAAAACACATTAAAAAGGCTGCTCATTGAGCAGCCTTTTGTCTCTTTATCAAGCTTATTTTTAAGCTTAAATCTTCGGTGTTTCAGTTGTTACGCCATGGTTTTGACCACGATGACGCAGCAAATGATCCATCACCACAATCGCTAGCATCGCTTCAGCAATGGGTACGGCACGAATACCCACACAAGGATCATGACGGCCTTTGGTGATCAATTGAGTTGGCTCACCTTCTTTTGTGATGGTCTCACCCGGAACTGTGATGCTTGATGTTGGCTTAAGCGCAATGTTAGCCACAATGTCTTGACCAGTTGAGATACCGCCAAGAATACCGCCCGCGTGATTGCTGCCAAAACCTTCAGGAGCAAGCGTATCACGATGTTGACTGCCTTTTTGGTTTACCACATCAAAGCCATCACCGATCTCAACGCCTTTCACCGCATTAATGCTCATTAGCGCGTGCGCGATGTCTGCATCCAGACGGTCAAATACAGGTTCACCAAGACCAACAGGCACGTTAGTTGCCACAACCTGAATTTTCGCGCCAATTGAGTCGCCTTCTTTTTTCAGGTCACGGATAAGTTGGTCAAACGCTTCTACTTTATCAGCATCAGGGCAGAAGAATGCATTATTCTCGATTTCGTTCCAATCTACCTTGTCGATAGAGACATCACCCATTTGTGACAAGTACGCGCGAATCTCAACACCAAACTCATCTTTCAAGTATTTCTTCGCGATTGCACCCGCCGCCACTCGCATTGCGGTTTCACGAGCAGACGAACGGCCACCACCCCGATAGTCACGGATGCCATACTTTTGGTGGTAAGTATAATCAGCATGACCCGGACGGAATTTATCTTTGATGTCCGAGTAATCTTTTGAGCGCTGATCGGTGTTTTCAATTAGCAAACCGATCGATGTGCCTGTGGTTTTGCCTTCAAAAACACCAGAAAGAATTTTAACTTCATCCGGTTCACGACGTTGTGTGGTGTAACGTGATGTGCCTGGACGACGGCGGTCGAGATCGATTTGCAGATCTGCTTCTGTAATTTCTAACCCCGGAGGACATCCGTCTACGATACATCCCAGTGCGATACCGTGACTTTCCCCGAATGTCGTCACTCGGAAATGTTGTCCGATACTGTTTCCTGCCATTACTTCCTCAAGTTTTTATCGCTACGCCCTCTCAAACCAGAGCGCAACTGCTTTCCAATTCTTCGTGGATTCATAGTGGCTTTATTACGTTTTGATGTAAAGAGTTAATATCGGCGAGTTATGCATAAAAAAACACCGAGCATAAAGCTCGGTGTTTTGACATTTAGTGCAAGACCCTATTAGTCTTTGTACAGTTTAAACTCTTCTGCACACTCAACCAGTTGGTCACGCGTTAGCATGAATACGCCGTGACCGCCGTTCTCGAACTCAATCCAAGTGAACGGAATCTGTGGATACTGTTCCATCATATGAATCATTGAGTTGCCGACTTCACAGATAAGAATGCCGTTATCTGTTAGGTAGTCTGGTGCATTTGCAAGAATACGACGCACAAGTTTTAGGCCATCCGTACCGGCTGCTAAACCAAGCTCAGGTTCGTGTGTGAACTCGTCTGGCAGGCTGTTCATGTCTTCTTCATCCACATATGGTGGGTTAGACACGATCAGGTTGTACTTCTCTTTTGGTAGGTCGCGGAACAAGTCAGAGCGAATTGGGAACACTTGTTGCTCCATGCCATGATCTTGTACGTTTTGCTCAGCCACTTGTAGAGCGTCCGTTGAGATATCAATCGCATCCACTTCAGCTTCAGGGAACGCGTGAGCACATGCAATTGCGATACAGCCGCTGCCTGTGCATAGGTCCATGATGCGCGCAGGCTCTTCCACCAACCAAGGTTGGAATTCTGCTTGAATCAACTCACCGATTGGAGAACGTGGCACAAGTACGCGCTCATCAACGAAGAATTCAAGACCGCAGAACCAAGCTTTGTTGGTTAGGTATGCAGTTGGTGTACGTTCATTGATACGTTTTACTACACGCTCAACAATACGCAGACGCTCGCTGGTCGTTAGGCGAGAGTTTAATACGTGCGGAGGCACATCAATCGGCAAGTATAAGGTTGGCAGGATAAGCTGAACCGCTTCATCCCACGCATTATCAGTACCATGACCGTAAAACAGGTTCGCTGCGTTAAAGCGGCTTACCGTCCAACGAATCATATCTTGAAGGGTATGCAGCTCCGATACCGCTTCTTCTACAAAAATCTTATCCAAAATTGCCTCCGAAAAGCGCTACAATACTGCCAATAAAAGTTTATTAATGAAATTGTTTACCTAATGAGCAAAAAAGACACCGAACACGATGACGATTTCGCCTTGTTTCAGGAAGCAGTACAGGGCGTAAAAAAGTTGCGACAGGATACCATAATCCAGCAACCAAAAAAAAATACTAAGCAAAAAGAAATCAATCGCTCCAACCGGGAAGCGAGTGATTCTGAGTTTTACTTCTCCGACGAGTTTGTCCCTCTCTTAAATGAAGAAGGCCCAACTCGTTATGCACGTGACGACGTCTCAACTTATGAAGTTAAACGTCTACGTCGCGGCGTGTATGTACCGGACGTATTCCTCGATATGCACGGCATGACACAACAAGAAGCTAAACGCGAACTTGGTGCGATGATCGCCTACTGCGTCAAAAACGAGATTCACTGTGCGTGTGTGCAACATGGTATTGGTAAACACATCCTGAAACAGAAAGCGCCACTTTGGTTAGCTCAACATCCAGACGTAATGGCATTCCACCAAGCGCCTCTAGAGTTTGGCGGCGATGGTGCGTTGTTAGTTTTGCTCTCGATTCCAGAAAAGTAACTAGCTCACTGTAGAAGCAGTTAAACAAAAAGGCAGGAAATTTCCTGCCTTTCTTCATTCTATATCTAATGTTTAAATGCTTATTTGGTTTCGACGCTTATGGCGTAATATGCCACAGTACTTCACCGTTTTGCGTTTGTAGATCGTATTCAATACATACTAGACCTGATGTAGGAAACATCGGTGGTGCCATGTC
>NZ_WXWT01000401.1:0-3853 GCF_009904725.1 Vibrio sp. V43_P6S15P86 | reverse complement strand
ATTCTATCTAGTTGAACTTCTTATCCGTTTTTAACGAGAACCTCGGCAGCGAAGTACATTTTAGAACTGCCCTTTATGAGTTGTAATCTTATCCATGTTTAAATTCTACAAAAAACAGAAATTTAAGCGCCTTCAGAGTACACTGATGACCGCATTTCTGGTGCTCAGTATCACACCTCTTACTATTACTGCGATCTTTTTCCTACAGTCCCACAGTAAAGATCTGCAAGAACAAAGCACCTCACACTTGTTGTCTGTTAGAGATACAAAACAACAGCAAATTATCGACTACTTTGAGGCGCGGGAAACCGAAGTCATGGGCTTTGTGCGCTCTGAACTGGCTTACGCCAGTGGTGGTCGATTCTACGGTCTCGTCAATGCTTTTAGTCGTTTAGGTAATGACATTGAAGAATCTCGTACAAATGCCCAACAGCGCTACATTGAAGGCAGCGGAGATCAAATCAAAACGTCAACGTTACCCGAGTCTTCCAACTATGTCGGAAGTGAACGTTACCGACTCTTACATAAACGTTACCACTGGGCCTACTTGGAGCTCCTCAAGCGCTCTGATTTTAATGATATTTTGCTGGTCGATATCAACGGTAATGTTACCTACTCGATCAACAAAGACGATAACTACGGAACAAACTTATTATCAGGCCCCTACAAAGACTCAGCACTTGGCAAAACCTTCAAGCGTCTAGCTGATGACGTCACTGAACGCCGTAAGGTGAATGAAGACTACACCCCTGTGATTGTGTCTGACTTCGAACTAGAACGTGGTAAACAAGTCGCTTGGTTAGGTGCTCCAATTGTTCAGCAAGGCTACCTACACAGCTATGCTATGTTCCGCTTACCAAATAATGGCATCACGAAGTTAGCCGCAGACGCCAACCGAGAGTCATCCATTAACACCTTACTGGTTGGAAATGATCACCAACCTCGCACAATTAACACCAAGCAAGATGACATTAAGAACAGCTTAGAAGTGATCGATAAAGCACTCTCTGGTGCATTTGGCGTCGGCACTTACACGAACGGTTTAGGTGAAGAGATCATCGCTGCTTATGCACCGATTGAAACGCGTGGTGTTATTTGGGCACTCGTCGTGCAATTACCAGAAAACGAAGCTTTCGCTCGTATTCATCAACTAGAAAAACTGTTTGTTATCGCCATGCTGATCGCCATCATTCTAGTGGTAATCGCTTCCCATTATTTATCAAACTTTATTACTTCTCCGTTGCTGAAGTTAACTTGGGCTGCCGAAAAAGTGTCTGCCGGAGATCTTGATGACACCACCTTTAATACGGTTCGCAAAGATGAAATTGGCCGTCTTGCGCTGAGTTTTGAACGAATGCAACGCTCTATTCGAGAGAAAATTCAAACCATTAAGAAGCAAAATGAAGAGCTCGAGAGCAACATCCAGATCATTCAAAAACAAAATGATGAACTGCAATTGGCCGACAAACTTAAAGATGAGTTCTTAGCCACCACTTCTCATGAACTTCGCACACCATTGCACGGCATGGTCGGAATCGCTGAGACTTTAGCGTCCGGCGCTAACGGTGCTATCCCTGCTAGCCAGAAATATCAGCTTGATATCATCATTAAAAGTGGGCAACGTCTCGCAAACCTTGTTGATGACTTATTGGATTATCATAAAATGCGTTACGGAAGCATGGATATCCAGAAGTCAGCGGTGAGTTTAGCCAGTGCAACGCGACTGGTACTAGAGCTTTCCAGCCATTTACTCGGAAATAAAACCATCCGTATCATCAACCAAGTACCAGCGGATTTGAAAGCGGTGTCTGCCGATCCTCAACGCCTTGAACAAGTGTTATATAACCTGATCGGTAATGCGATTAAGTACACCTCTGAAGGTAAAATCGTTATCTCCGCCAATGTGGTTGATGATCATGTTCGTGTGCAAGTTGTGGATACTGGGCAAGGTATTCCCGCAGAATATCTTGAACATATTTTCGAACCACTTATCCAAGCGGGACAAGACGCAAGTCGCTATCGTCAAGGTGCGGGGCTCGGGCTTTCGATTAGCCGTCAATTGATTGAGTTGATGGGTGGCTCGTTATACGTCAGCAGCCAGCCTATGGTCGGCACCACCTTCAGTTTCACGTTACCACTTGCCAGTGAAGAAGAGATCCAAACAACTCAAACCCTTGCAGCGCACGGACACTTCCAGATTCCTGAAATCGATGTAGAGAACAATGAAGACTTATCACTGCCAGAGAATCCAGACGGCCCGTTACTGTATGTCGCTGACGATGAGCCAGTAAACCTGCGTGTGCTTGAGAGCTTCTTACGTTTAGAGGGCTATCGCGTACGTACCGTCTCTGATGGACCAGAAACATTAGCACTCGTTGAGCAGGAAAAACCGGAACTCCTATTATTGGATATCATGATGCCAGGCATGAGCGGCTATCAAGTCTGCAGTGAATTACGTGAAACTTATGATCATGCCGAGCTACCTATCATTATGCTCACCGCGCTTAGTCAAACAGAAGATCGTGTACGAGGCTTTGAAGCAGGAGCCAACGACTATTTGTCTAAGCCATTCAATAAACAAGAGCTAGCTGCACGAATCCAAGCGCACTTAACGGCAAGCCAAGCAGAAATGCGCCACATGGAGAATAAGATACTTGAATCTGAACTTCGCCAACGAGCGGCTGTAGAGGCAAGCTTATTAGAAACTCAAGGGCGATTGTTGGAACAACTGGAATCGGCTCCTGAAGCGATTATCTGTTTGCGTGAAGATAAGCGTATTCGGTTTGCTAATGAAGCTGCTTGCAAGCTATTCAAGCGTAACTTAGAACAATTAAAACGTTCATCTGCCGATGAGTTGATTGCACCTAAGTATCTGACCGTCAAACAACCTCATTACTGTGGCAAGATTGATATCTATATTGAAGATATTCGTCAAAACATCGAAGCAGACATTCTTAAACTACCTGAAGGCTCAGGCTTAGATGTCATGTATATCTTTAATGTTGGCGGAGGAGCCAATGCCGCTCGCATACACAACCTAGAAACCGCAGTAGAGGTGCTTTCAAGTTATGCTTTTGATGGCGATAAAGACCAGCTGCAGAAGCTGAAAGAACTCGGTGGAGAGTTTACACGCCTTGCAGACAAAGCGCTTGGTAACAAAAAAGACAAACAAGAGCTAATGCGAGAAATTCTGGTCGACGCAATGACACATGCCTTAGAGTACTGGGAGTCAGTCACTGGTGAAAGTAAATTCGCATTTGCCGAACAAAGTGGCTTATGGCGCGTTTATCTTGACCGTAGCACTCTGCAAACACGCACTTTGGATAAATACATGCGTATAGAAACGCTGCCGAAAACGCCACGTTGGAGAACGGTATTGAGCTCGATAGAATTCATCCTTGAACACTGTAAAGAACAGAGTCCTGAGCGTGCGTACATCGAAGCTCAACGAGATAAACTACAGCGACTGTTGACCAGCTAGTACCTATCAAAAAAACTAGCCCAGCGCATACGCTGGGCTTTTTATTATCCAAGCCTTCTCTTTCTCTAAAGACGAACAATACAGCGACTCTCTACCGGTACCACATTAAAATGCCGAATAAGCCTCTGGACAAAGTTGTCCATGGTAGGCATTCCAAACATACGCTTCTATCGCTCTAACCTACCCAAACCAGGTTGAATCGAGCGAATAAAACACTTCATTTTCACAATAAAAAAAGAGCAATAAATGAGAGAAAACTGTCGATAAAAGAGACTATTTTTCAGATAACAAACGGTTTTTAACCAACAATTGACAGAGATTGCGAACTCAATCACAACAGAACGGCAGATTAATTTTTAGCTAATTAATTAA
>NZ_WXWT01000085.1:0-3869 GCF_009904725.1 Vibrio sp. V43_P6S15P86 | reverse complement strand
TGGTTAGGATGCAAAAAGAGGCGTTGCGCCTCTTAGTTTTGAGATAATAGAAACAGTGATAAAAGCTGGCCACTAATTTTTATATTTATGCAGCAAATCTAACGGGATATGGCAGTAGTCGTTTGGAAAGCGCGTGAGTCGGTCTTGGTGCTCATCATCACTTGGCACGTAGTTTGTGAGTGGCAGCACTTCTACGGCGATTTTATCGGCATCCGGTCTTGCTGCGATAAACGCTTTAGCAATCGTTAGGTGTTGCTCGTTTTGGCTATAAACACCGGTACGGTACTTTTCACCTACGTCTTCACCTTGCTTGTTAACACTGTGCGGGTCGATGATCTCAAACAGATACCCCATTAAAGTTTCAACCGAAACTTGTTCAGGGTCGAATTGGGTTTTCACGCATTCTGCGTAACCATCGTATTCGGATTGAGTGTTATCCGTCGTGCCATTTGCTCGTCCTGCTTCGGTGCCAATTACGCCCGGAAGGTGGCGCATAAATTCTTGCACGCCCCAAAGGCAGCCGCCTGCGAAGTAAATCTCTTCCATCATTTTATCCTGTAAAACTTTGCGCCATTATGGACATCACTTTCGCTCAAACACAACTCCAACCATAGATTTAATGACTCATCGATGAGCAGTTCGGACATAAAACAGGAACAACTCGGTGGTGATTTGCTCTCTTTTTTGTGCTGCTTTTCCTCGTTAGATTGAGCGCAGTTAAGAGCTAAGGGGAATCCCAATGAAAATTGAACATATCGCGATTTGGACAGAACGTTTGGAAGAGTTAAAAGCCTTCTATGAGAAATATTTTAACGCGGTGTCTAACGATAAATACCACAACCCAACTAAGCAGTTTTCATCTTACTTTCTTTCGTTTGAAAGTGGAGCGCGATTGGAGTTAATGTCGATGGAAGGTGTGACCGCTTGTGAAAAATCTCATGCGATGCAGGTAACAGGATTAGCACACTTTACCTTCGCTTTAGGATCAGAGCAGGCGGTGGATCAATTAACCAAAACCTTAGTAGATGATGGCTACCAATGGATCGACGGTCCGAGACAAACGGGTGATGGTTACTACGAAAGCTGCGTATTAGATCCGGATGGCAACCGTCTAGAGCTTACGGTGTAACGCGACTTAGCTTATTTCTATCGTTCACAGGCTGCTTTCATATGAAAGTGTTCGAGCGTATACTGCAAGCTCATTAATAAGGAGTGAGCCTGTGAACCCAAGACAAAATGAAATCCTGCAATTAGTGAATGATCGTAAACGCGTTCAAGTCACGGAGCTTTCTGACATTATCGGCGTGTCGGGCGTGACCATCAGGCAGGATTTGAATTTTCTGGAGCAACAGGGCTATCTAAAGCGCGTACACGGCGCAGCTACCGCATTGCAAAGTGATGATATTGATACCCGATTAGAAGTCCGTTTCGATATTAAACAATCACTTGCAAATAAAGCGGCGGACTTGGTATCACCAAACGAAACCGTATTGATCGAGGGCGGCAGTGCTAATGCGCTCTTGGCTCGCACTTTAGCTGAACGCGGCGATGTGACCATCATTACCCCATCGGCGTACATCGCCCATCTCATCCGTAACACCTCAGCTAACATCATCTTGCTTGGTGGTGTGTATCAGCATCAAGGTGAGAGCCTCGTTGGCCCGCTCACCAAACTCTGTATTGAGAACATTCACTTCAGCACGGCTTTCTTGGGTATAGACGGATTTCACCAAGACACTGGTTTTACTAGCCGAGACATGATGCGTGCCGACATCGCAGAGGCCATTCTGGCAAAGAATAGACGTAACATCGTACTGACGGACTCCAGTAAGTTTGGACAGATTTATCCTTCTTCAATTGGAAATACCAACGAAATATCGGTGTTGTTAACCGACAAAGCCGCTCCGAAAAGCGACCTTGAGCAAATCAAAAAGCTAGGTGTGGAAGTGGTGTTGGGGTAAGTACTAATTGCTCTCCGACCATACTGCGAATTCATTTCCACTTGGTTCGGTGAAGTGGAATCGGCAGCCGCCGGGAAATTCGAAAATAGGGCGGATAATTTTTCCACCATGCTGCTCAACTTTTATCTGCGTGGCCTGAATATCTGAGCTATAAAACACTAAAAGTGCGCCACCATTTGCGGTTTGGTTTACAAACTCAGATTTGAAGAATCCGCCATCTAACCCTTGTCCTGAAAATGCAGAGTATTCAGGACCATAATCGATAAAAGTCCAGTCAAAGGCACGCTCAAAAAATTGTTTTGTAGCGTTAATATTGGTGGAACCAAATTCGACGTAATTCAATTTTTCATGTTGATGCATAGTGAAATCCTTCTCGGTTACTATCGTCTCTAGGCGAATTTTTCTACGATGATGTCATCCGCTTTTTCGACAAATAATGCGCCTTGATCCTTGAGCTCTGTAAGCACATTTTCAACATTATCAGGCAGTACTGCGCGAGTTGAAGCAAGGTTGACCACCACATTGTAGCCAAGATCCAGTGCTTGCATGACGGATTTCTTCACACAAAAATCTAGCGCGAGACCACCGATCACTAGGGTATCAATCCCGTTGAATTTTAGAAATTCATGTGCGCCTGTCGTTTTAGTATCGGCAATATCATGGAAGAAAATACCGTAAGGATGCGCATCAGGATCCATGCCTTTATTAACTTGAAAATCATAGTCCAAAACAGGTGGTAAACCGTCTAGCAGTTCAGAACCTGTTGTGCCAAGCACACAATGGCGGTTCCATTTTATATCCACATTGGGTAGACCGACGGGTTCAAGCATGTTAGCTGGTGTTTCTGCATCCCATTTTGCTTTCGGTGGGTGCAAGTCACGGCTCACCAGTTTTAATCGGCCTTTGGCATGATTACTCAGCAACTCCGGTACGATTTCCAACGCACCTGCAACGGGTAGTTCATTTGGACATAACTCACTAAAGCCCTTCTCTGGATCAACGTCGATCACCGCCGTGGTTTGATAGTTTACTCGAACAGTCATGGCAGACTCCTTGTCTGTCTGATTGCCTGCGTTTATCCACGCAAACAGTTTTGAAAAAAGGTTACTTCGTCGCTGGTCAGCGTATATACCATTGCGGGTTTTCCACCTTTGCCTTTGTTGGTAGAAGCGACTTTATTGGTGGGTTTTAGTACGCCTGAATCTATCAAGCGGCGCTTAATCGTCATTCGGCTAATATCAATACCAAACTCTTGATAAGCAGAAATGATGTCGGCAACCAAAAACTCCTTGTCTAATGCAAACAAAAGAACCGATGTGTATTCAATGGATGCACGAAGCTTCTGCCACGCTTTTTCAATGGTTTTTTGATGATCAAACGCGAGGGTCTCTTCTCCATTGAGTATAGCTTGTAGCGAAAACCATTTTAGTTGGCACTCTGGTACACCAGCATTGTTGATTTGCTCTACATTGTTACGATCGACCAAGGCGTAGTGCGTAATGTTTAAGCTCCAGTCTTCTGGATCACGCTTGGGATCGCCGTCGATAAAAGCTTCACTAAAGTGACGAGGGTAAGTATGGATTTTCTCGCGGCAAATTCGGCGGCGCGCCGCCTCAAAGTTTTCATCGGCCGGGCGTCCTCCTTCACTGGTTAAGTCTTTATCAAAGACAAATCCGCCCGGTAGTGCCCAGACTCCATGGTATGGCCGATTTGGATTTGAACGTTTAATCAACAACACTTCCAGTCCCTTATCGGCACAGCCAGATAGCCTGAATGGAATAATGTCGACAGATACGATCATGGTTGGGTCCTAATATTGATTTGTAAGTAATCTAGCGCATAACAAGTGGTCAATCAATGGGTAAGTAACGAGTTGTGCGAAACGTTTTCGGTAGTGCTTCATAGTAC
>NZ_WXWT01000277.1:0-3875 GCF_009904725.1 Vibrio sp. V43_P6S15P86 | reverse complement strand
TGATTACAAGTTAGCCTTTGGTGCAAGAGGGGCAGTGTCATTTTAAGTTATAGCGTGTTTCTCTGGGCAATATGAAACCTAGTTACTTGATTTATTGTACTTAATGTTGTTAATTGTCTTTTCTTAGATTTCGGTTCTGCTCATCACGCTCTAAAATAATAGAGTGGTTTATGAATAAGTTCTTGCTAAAGTTTGCGTTTCAGCACATATTCATAGAAAGCAATTTTTTGTCGATTACGTTAGTATATAGGCAGTCATACTGATATCCACATTTAACAAATAATGGTTATGTGGGTGCAGAACCAATACAAAGTGTGGAGATACAAGTTTGATAAATGTTTTCCTTGTAGATGATCACGAGCTGGTTCGCACAGGGATACGACGTATTATTGAAGACGTCCGTGGAATGAACGTAGCAGGAGAAGCTGACAGCGGTGAAGATGCAGTAAAATGGTGTCGCAGTAATCATGCTGACGTCGTTTTAATGGACATGAACATGCCAGGAATTGGTGGCTTGGAAGCCACTAAAAAAATTCTTCGCGTGAATCCTGATGTGAAAATCATCGTACTTACCGTTCATACAGAAAACCCGTTTCCAACCAAGGTGATGCAGGCAGGTGCGTCTGGTTATTTAACCAAAGGTGCTGGCCCTGATGAAATGGTGAATGCGATTCGTGTAGTTAATAGTGGGCAGCGTTACATCTCACCAGAGATTGCGCAGCAGATGGCATTGAGTCAATTTTCTCCAGCCTCTGAGAACCCTTTTAAAGACTTATCCGAACGTGAATTGCAGATCATGCTTATGATCACCAAAGGCCAAAAGGTAACGGATATTTCTGAGCAACTTAATTTAAGTCCAAAGACAGTCAACAGCTATCGCTACCGACTCTTTAGTAAATTGGACATTAATGGTGACGTTGAGTTAACTCACTTAGCGATTCGCCACGGAATGCTGGACACCGAGACCCTTTAGTGTGAATCCTCCCTTCGATTCGGCTTCCTTTCTCAAGACAGTAACTCATCAGCCCGGCGTTTACAGAATGTACAACGCCGAAGCTGTTGTCATCTATGTAGGTAAAGCCAAAGACCTAAAAAAGCGCCTTTCAAGCTACTTTCGGAAAAAAGTAGACAGTGAGAAAACTCGCGCGCTTGTCAGTAATATCGCCAAAATTGACGTCACAGTGACTCACACTGAGACAGAAGCGCTCATCTTAGAGCATAACTACATCAAGCAGTATTTACCGAAATACAATGTTTTGCTGCGAGATGATAAGTCTTACCCTTATATCTTTATTAGCGGTCATAAGCACCCACGACTTTCTATCCACCGTGGCGCCAAGAAGCGCAAAGGTGAATATTTTGGCCCCTACCCAGATTCTGGTGCAGTAAGAGAAACATTGCATTTGCTGCAAAAGATATTTCCTGTGCGCCAGTGTGAAGACACTGTCTATTCCAACCGAACGCGCCCATGTTTGATGTACCAAATTGGCCGTTGTGCAGGGCCATGCGTTGATACCATCATTTCTGATGAAGAATACGCAGAGTTGGTTGGCTTTGTGCGCATGTTTTTGCAAGGCAAAGACCAGCAAGTACTCAAACAACTGATCGAGAAAATGGAAGTTGCCAGTCAGCAATTGCGCTTTGAAGATGCCGCTAAATTTCGCGATCAAATCCAAGCGATTAGACGTGTTCAAGAGCAGCAGTACGTCTCAGAAGACAGCATGGATGATATGGATGTACTAGGGTTTGCTCAGGAGAATGGTATCGCGTGTATCCATATCCTGATGATACGCCAAGGCAAAGTGCTTGGTAGCCGTAGCCATTTTCCGAAAATCCCACAAAATACAAGCCAGCAGGAAGTGTTCGATAGTTTTCTGACTCAATACTATTTGAGCCATAACGAAGCACGTACAATTCCTTCTCGTATTATTTTGAATCAAGAGTTGGCAGAAGATATTGCGCCAATACAGAAAGCGTTAAGTGAAGTGGCAGGCCGTAAGGTTCATTTCCATACGTCGCCAACTGGCTCTCGAGCAAGGTATCTCAAGCTTTCGAACACGAATGCACTAACAGCGATTACCACCAAAATCAATCACAAGATGACGATTAATCAGCGTTTTCATGCGCTTCGCGAAACATTGAAGTTGGAGTCTATAGCTCGAATGGAGTGTTTTGATATCTCCCATACTATGGGGGAAAGTACGATTGCATCGTGTGTGGTGTTCAACAATGAAGGCCCCGTTAAGCAGGAGTATCGTCGCTATAACATCACTGGGATTACCGGTGGGGACGACTACGCTGCAATGGGACAAGCGTTGGAGCGCCGTTATTCAAAGCAATTGGACGTAGAGAAAATTCCCGACATCATCTTTATCGATGGTGGTAAAGGTCAGTTAAATCGTGCGCATGATATTATTTCGCAATATTGGGGTGATTGGCCAAAGCGTCCCATCATGATTGGTATTGCGAAAGGGGTCACTCGCAAACCGGGCTTAGAAACGCTGATTACAGTCGATGGGGACGAGTTTCATTTACCAAGCGATGCTCCTGCGCTGCATCTTATTCAACATATTCGTGATGAAAGCCATAACCATGCTATAGCGGGGCACCGTGCTAAGCGAGGTAAAACCAGACGTACGAGTGCACTCGAAGGGATTGAGGGAATCGGCCCTAAACGACGTCAGGCGTTACTCAAGTACATGGGTGGGTTACAAGAACTTAAACGTGCAAGTGTCGAAGAAATCGCCAAAGTACCGGGAATAAGTCACTCTTTAGCAGAAATTATTTTCCAAGCATTGAAACAATAAGGAAAATCGCGCAACATTAAGCCGCAATGTGTAAGAGAATAATAAAATGCGTTTGAATATCCCGAACATTCTGTCTCTTCTTAGACTGTTCCTAATCCCTGTTTTTGTGGTTGTCTTTTATCTGCCTTATTCATGGGCACCGTTTGCAGCAGCAATGGTGTTTTGGGTAGCGGGTTTTACTGACTGGCTTGACGGTATGTTGGCCCGTAAACTTGGCCAAACTTCTCGTTTTGGTGCGTTTATTGATCCTGTTGCTGATAAAGTGCTAGTGGCAACGGCATTGATTTTAATCACGGAACATTACCATTCAATTTGGGTGACCATTCCTGCGGTAACGATGATTGCGCGAGAAATCATTATCTCAGCATTGCGAGAATGGATGGCTGAAATCGGTAAGCGAGCGAGTGTTGCGGTATCTTGGGTTGGCAAAGTAAAAACTGTTTCGCAAATGTTCGCCTTATGGGTGTTGATATGGCGTTACGATGAATGGATGGTTTGGCTAGGCTTTGCAGCATTGTATGTGGCAACTTTCTTGACGTACTGGTCAATGATTCAATATTTAGCAGCTGCGAAAGACGATCTGTTGAATGAAGAGCATCATTAAATTCTGATATTAGAAAGCAGGCTTAATAGCCTGCTTTTTTGTATCTAAGATAATCTACAGCATTTCTTTGCTTCTCACGTTTTTCAATGCTTGCTAACAGACATGCTTGAAATTTGTATCTGGGGCTTTTGCTTCGATAGAGTTCCATATGTGATCTAAGTCTTGTTTTCGCCCTTGGAGAGTCTCAGAGAAGCGAGCCTCCTGATTATTAACGCTTCAATACACGTAACGCACGGCCATCAGTGTAAGGCGTAGCCAAAGTTTTATGATAAACAAGTGTATTTAAGCGATTTTTAGTATTAAAACTAAGCAATCTACCGTCTTTCGCACAAATTCTAGTCAAACGATTTAAAAAAATAAAAATAGTATTGACTCGATCGCTCGAATCCGTAGAATGCATCCCGTACCCAAGAGAGCACAGCTCAGTAGGGTGGTGAAAAAAGCTTAGCTTTATTCACAGATGA
>NZ_WXWT01000378.1:0-3882 GCF_009904725.1 Vibrio sp. V43_P6S15P86 | reverse complement strand
CTTCGAATTTTCTGTTTTGTTTATCTTGGGGGTTTCGTCAAACCCTTTGTTGAGATAGCTTATTTAAAGGCCGATAAGACTTATGTCTAGATTGAAAATACACATAACATTACGCAATCTATCGACATGGTTAGACGAGTTGAACACAAAGTTAAAGGATGTAATTTGTTGTTCATAACTTACAAATGTAGCTTTACGCTGACTGCCCAAGATGGATAAAGCACGTTAAGGATGAATGATTATGCTTGCTCAGACAGAACAAAAAACACAACAACTAAAGCAAACCCAAGGCATGCTTGAGGTGAATGGAGTCGTTGCTCCAGAACATCAAGCAATTTTCCCTGTTGAAGCCCAAACCTTTTTATCTCTGCTGTGTGAAAAATTTGCCGGACGTGTTGAGCAGTTGATGGAAGCACGAGAAGAGAAGCAAGCGCGTATCGATGCAGGTGAGCTGCCAGACTTTTTACCAGAGACACAAGACATCCGTGAAGGAAGCTGGAAGATCCTGGGAATCCCACAAGATCTGCAAGATCGCCGTGTGGAGATTACCGGACCAACTGATCGCAAGATGGTGATTAACGCACTGAATGCGAATGTAAAAGTGTTCATGGCAGACTTCGAAGATTCAATGTCTCCAGCATGGAGTAAAGTGCTGGATGGGCAAGTGAATTTACGCGATGCCGTGAATGGAACCATCAGTTACACCAACCCTGGCAATGGCAAGCATTATCAGCTGGAAGATGACCCAGCGGTGTTGATCTGCCGTGTTCGCGGCCTTCATTTAAAAGAAAAACACGTTACGTGGCACGGTCAGATCATTCCAGGTGCGCTATTCGATTTCGCTCTGTACTTCTATAACAACTACAAAGCGTTACTTCAAAAAGGCAGCGGCCCTTATTTCTACCTTCCAAAACTGCAATCGCATCACGAAGCGAAGTGGTGGAGCGAAGTGTTCCATTTCACGGAAGACTATTTCGGTCTTGATACAGGCACCATCAAAGCGACTGTGCTGATTGAAACTTTACCAGCCGTATTCGAAATGGATGAGGTTCTGTTCTCGCTTAAAGAACACATTGTTGGTTTGAACTGTGGTCGCTGGGATTACATCTTTAGCTACATCAAAACCTTGAAGAAGCACTCAGAACGCGTACTGCCAGATCGCCAAGTGGTTACGATGGATAAGCCATTCTTGAACGCTTACTCGCGATTATTGGTGCGTACTTGTCATAAACGAGGTGCTTTCGCGATGGGAGGAATGGCCGCCTTTATCCCAGCGAAAGACCCGCAAGAGAATCAAAAAGTATTAGACAAGATCCAGACTGACAAATCGCTAGAAGCAAACAACGGTCACGACGGTACTTGGGTAGCTCATCCAGGTTTGGCTGACACCGCGATGGAAGTTTTTAGTGCTGTACTGGGCGAGCGCACCAATCAATTGGATGTGAGTCGTTCAGAGGATGCACCTATTACAGCGGCTGAACTACTCGAGCCTTGTGAAGGCGAGCGTACAGAAGCCGGAATGCGCCACAATATTCGTGTTGCGCTGCAATACATCGAAGCTTGGATTTCTGGTAATGGTTGTGTACCGATTTATGGCTTGATGGAAGATGCGGCGACAGCTGAAATCTCTCGCGCTTCTATCTGGCAATGGATTCAACACGGCAAGTCGCTAGATAACGGATTGAAGGTCACTAAGGATCTGTTCGAGCTCTATCTAAAAGAAGAGATTGAAGTAGTGAAACAAGAAATTGGCGAGCAGCGCTACCAAGCGGGTCGATTTGAAGAAGCGGCAGGCTTGATGGCAAGGCTCACGACGAGCGATGAGCTGACCAACTTTTTAACAGTTCCTGGTTATGACTACCTGGATTAATAAAGAATAACTGTAACACCAATAACGTGAAGGATTTTCAAGGCAGATAGGGAAGTACTGCCTGAGAACGGAAACTCAACGCACACGCATAAAGTGCAAATTATAAAGAGGGATAGACCAATGACTAACTTAACTCGCCGCCAACAAATTGAAGCTCTGGAAAAAGACTGGGCAACTAACCCGCGCTGGAAAAATGTAAAGCGTACATACACTGCTGAGGAAGTGGTGGAACTGCGTGGCTCTATGGTACCAGCTAACACAATTGCACAACGTGGTGCAGACAAACTTTGGTCACTGGTCAACGGTAGCGCGAAAAAAGGTTACGTAAACTGTCTTGGTGCGTTAACTGGCGGCCAAGCTGTTCAACAAGCTAAAGCTGGTATTGAAGCGATTTACCTATCTGGTTGGCAGGTAGCGGCGGACAACAACACCGCTTCGACGATGTATCCTGACCAGTCTCTATACCCAGTCGATTCTGTACCGTCAGTAGTAAAACGCATCAATAACTCGTTCCGTCGTGCAGACCAAATCCAATGGTCAGCAGGTAAATCGCCTGAAGATGAAGGTGGTATTGACTACTTCCTACCAATCGTAGCGGATGCTGAAGCGGGCTTTGGTGGTGTGCTTAACGCTTACGAGCTCATGAAATCGATGATCGAGGCAGGCGCAGCGGGCGTTCACTTTGAAGACCAGCTAGCATCGGTGAAAAAGTGTGGCCACATGGGCGGCAAGGTATTAGTTCCAACGCAAGAAGCGGTGCAAAAACTGGTTGCTGCTCGTTTGGCTGCTGATGTGGCGGGTACAACAACCTTGGTTATTGCTCGTACTGATGCGAATGCGGCGGATCTCATTACTTCAGATTGCGACCCATATGATAAAGATTTTATTGAAGGTGAGCGCACTCAAGAAGGTTTCTACCGCGTTCGCGCTGGTATCGACCAAGCGATTTCTCGTGGCCTGGCTTACGCACCATATGCAGATTTGATTTGGTGTGAAACGGCTACGCCATGTTTGGAAGAAGCACGTAAGTTTGCAGAAGCAATTCACGCTGAATACCCAGATCAATTGTTGGCGTACAACTGCTCGCCTTCATTCAACTGGGAGAAAAACCTAGATGCAGAAACCATTGCTAAGTTCCAACAAGAGTTGGCAGATATGGGCTACAAGTACCAATTCATCACGCTAGCAGGTATTCACAACATGTGGTTCAACATGTTCGAACTGGCGCACGCTTACGCTCAAGGTGAAGGTATGCGTCATTATGTTGAGAAAGTTCAGCGTCCTGAATTCCAGGCGGCAGAAAAAGGCTATACATTTGTTGCACACCAACAAGAAGTAGGTACAGGTTACTTCGATAGAATGACCAATACTATCCAAGGTGGTAACTCTTCAGTGACCGCATTGACAGGTTCGACCGAAGAAGACCAATTCTAATTGGCAGAGAAATACTTCCTTAATCAGCGTCAGTAATGGCATTTTGAGCGGCAACCCTGCCGCTCTTTTTTCGTTTAAAACGTTTAAGAAACGAAATTTACACCCAAGATAACGCGTTTGCGTATTATTCTTCTGGCTCGATTTCTTCGGGTTCCACTTCTTCTTGCAGTTCCAATAAGTTAATCGCAATGGTCACAAAGTCACTGTCAGTAATGATGCCTACCAATCGACCCTTGGTGACAACAGGTAAACAGCCAACTTTGTGCTTTTGCATGTAGATAGCGCTCTCTTTAAGCCCCGCGATGGGTTCGGCAGTCATGATGTTAGTGTGCATCATTTCGTAGAGCGGTGTATCTAGAGTAAAAGATTGTTCAGCCTCATCTGGGTGCAAGCTCGATTCTTGAGCAGCAAGAATGTCGCGTTGAGTCACCAAGCCTTGTAAGTGGTTATTGGCATCAACAACCGGAATATGTCGAATATCAAGCGCATCCATCATGCTTTTTGCATCACGCAAGGTGTGCGTGCGCAGTAAGGTATGAGGATTACGAGTCATCATGTCTTCAACCTTGATCATAGAA
>NZ_WXWT01000423.1:0-3892 GCF_009904725.1 Vibrio sp. V43_P6S15P86 | reverse complement strand
AAATATCAAGTGTACGTATTCTGAATCCTACGCCGATATTATTGATGGCCTGAGTACAACTCAAGAATACAAAATCAAGAACGTATCTGATTTAGCAGGAAACTTGACGCCAGAGCATGATCTGCTGCTTGAATTACCTAAAGGTTCGGTAGTCGTTGAAATTACTGATCCGGTTGGAAACACAACCATTAATGGTCAGCAGCTTGTCGCTAAATTCAGAATTAAGTTGTATGAAAACTCTAGGCTAGACAATGTGATGGCCAGATTTGGAACGGAATCCTACAACTATAAAGATAATCCGGAGAAGTTTGCGCAATTGGAAGTGTGTGCAGATGACCCAACCTACAAGTGTTCAACATTTACGAGTGAACTTCCTAGCGATGCTGATGGAAAAACGATCAGGACAATTATTACCGCAACGGATGTGTGGTCGAGAGTCGGTGAAGCGACCGTTGATATTAAAGTTGACAACACACCTCCAAGTGTTGGCGATGAGATTATCGTAACCGAATCGCCAACAAATCCTGATAATGTTCGTTTTCGTTTTGATATAACGGACACTGGTAGCAGCCTCGCAAAAGTAAACTACTCGGTTTTAAACCCGAGTTATCAAGAAGAAAGAGTAGAGGATGGGAATGGTTCATCTACGTACTTTGAACTACCGAAATCTCAGTTAGAGGGGCGTGGTTCAATCACGGTTGATATCAAAGCGACAGATAGCGTCGGACTGTATTCTGATATCAGAAAAGTCATTGATATTAGTGTTCCTAAAGTCACGGTTGATTTCGATGGAATTACGAGTTTGCAGGGTGGGAAACTGTTTTTAACCAAGGCGAGCCAGCCGTTTACGCTATCTACGGTGGAAGGAGAAAGAGTGAAAGCTTCACAATATTCTGTGGAGCTTATTCCAAGCCTCGGTGATTCCTTGCGTTACTCAGGTGATGTTATCTCATCTAGTGGTAATGGAATGATGAACTTTGCCGTCGATAATCAAGGGTCATATACCCTTAAGGTGACGGTGACGGACTCAGTTGGAAGAGAGAATACAAGCTTTGAATTACTAGGCAAAAGTTATGATGGACAAGTTATCGAGTCTATTGTTGATTATGACGTTCCAAGTATTTCTGGCTTAAGTGCTAATCAAATTTCTAAGGTACCGACAAACGATAAGTATCAGCTAGAAATTAGCGCATACATTACAGATAAAAATTTAAACCTCGTCACGTCAAAAGCGGTGAGTGGTGGCAGCACTGTGGCTCCTCAAGCGATTACTGAGCCGACAACCGAAGCGGGGCCTTATGTCATAAGCTATTTGTTACCTAAAGGCGATCATACGATCACGGTGGCAGCAACAGACAAGGTGGATAACAAGAGTGAAAGTTCTATTGACGCGCATGTGGAAGCGGCAACCGTTCCCGGGCTAAGTATCTCTACCGCCTCAAGCGCCCCTCTTTTTGGAGGCGAAGAGATTACGCTTGCGTTTAACTTTACAGAAGAAATTACGAACTTTGATATCTCAGATGTCCATCTTGTCGCTAGTGATAGCGGTGCAACAGGAACGTTAAAACAAGATACTTGGTCAACTTCAGACAATATTACGTGGACGGTTAACTATGTCAGCCCAGAAAAACAAGATAAAAATATCACTATTCAGGTAGAAGACAATAGCTATCAAAGTACCAATACAATTCCTGGAAAAGGAAGCAGCTTAAGTATCGCGGTTGAAGGAACCTTACCAAAACTAACCAATGTGACATTTAACCCCGAGCATCAGAGTGTGGGTCAAAGCGTGAGTGTATCGCTTGAGTTTGATAAAGAGATCCAAGAGGCGACCGCTACGCTTGGCGGCAATCGCATCAGTTCTCTGTCCGCAACGGCAGATAAAAAGGTCTGGGTTGGTGATGTACAAGTTCCGAGCACCACGCTGTTAAGTGTCGACTTGGTTGTTAGTCAGTTTAAAGATTTGACTGGTAACATAGGGGAGGATAACACCGCTCACGAATTACCGATCACGCCGACCTTAGCCATCACTCCAGTGGGCAGTGTGAATGAAACGCATGCCGCCACGCTACAATTCGAAGGCACGTCGACACGTTTTGACGGTCAGTCCCTGCGTCTTGAAGTGAAAGCCCAAGGCAGCGCGACGGTATTGAAAAGCAGCAGCGCAACGGTACAAGCCGGTGGCATTTGGATCAGTGACGCGATGGATATGAGTCACCAAACCAATGGCACTTACATCGTGATGGTGACAGGGACGAACTCAGCGGGCATTGAAGTGAGTGAAAGCCAGAGCTTTACACTCGCGCAATCTCTGCCAACACTGACTAACGTGACGTTTACGCCTGAGCACCAAGCCATCGGCCAAAGCGTGACGGTGACGCTGGAATTCGATAAAGATCTGCAATCCGCCGCAGCGGAGTTAGGTGGTACAACGATCACTTCATTAGTGGCAACCGCGGACCCAAGTGTTTGGACTGGTGATGTAGTGGTACCAAGCACGTCAGAGCTCAATGTGGGGTTGCTTGTTCGTGACTACCAAGACTTATCAGGGAATACCGGTAGTCAGAACACGGCTTACTCCATGCCGATCACGCCAACCTTAGCTATTACGCCAGTGGGCAGTGTGGATGAAACGCATGCCGCCACGCTACAATTCGAAGGTACGTCAACACGTTTTGATGGTCAGTCCTTGCGTCTTGACGTGAAAGCCCAAGGCAGCGCGACGGTATTGAAAAGCAGCAGTGCAACGGTACAAGCCGGTGGCACTTGGACCAGTGACGCGATTGATATGAGTCACCAAACCAACGGCACTTACACCGTGATTGTGACGGGGACGAACTCAGCGGGTATTGAAGTGAGTGAAAGCCAGAGCTTTACACTCGCGCAGTCTCTGCCAACCTTGACTAACGTGACGTTTACGCCTGAGCACCAAGCCATCGGCCAAAGCGTGACGGTGACGCTGGAATTCGATAAAGATCTGCAATCCGCCGCGGCGGAACTAGGTGGCACGACGATCACCTCGTTAGTGGCAACCGCGAACCCAAGTGTTTGGACTGGTGATGTGGTGGTACCAAGCACGTCAGAGCTGAATGTGGCGTTGCTTGTTCGTGACTACCAAGACTTATCAGGGAATACCGGTAGCCAGAACACGGCTTACTCCATGCCGATCACGCCAACCTTAGCTATTAAGCCAGTGGGCAGTGTGGATGAAACGCATGCCGCCACGTTACAATTCGAAGGCACGTCGACACGTTTTGACGGTCAGTCCCTGCGTCTTGAAGTGAAAGCCCAAGGCAGCGCGACGGTATTGAAAAGCAGCAGTGCAACGGTACAAGCCGGTGGTACTTGGACCAGTGACGCGATGGATATGAGTCACCAAACCAATGGCACTTATACTGTGATGGTGACGGGGACGAACTCAGCGGGCATTGAAGTAAGTGAAAGTCAGAGCTTTACACTGGCGCAGTCTTTGCCAACGCTGACTAACGTGACGTTTACGCCTGAGCACCAAGCCATCGGTCAAAGCGTGACGGTAACGCTGGAATTCGATAAAGCATTGCAAGGTGCTGTGGCGGAGTTAGGTGGCACGACGATCACCTCGTTAGTGGCAACCGCGGACCCAAGTGTTTGGACTGGTGATGTGGTGGTACCAAGCACGTCGGAGCTCAATGTGGGGTTGCTTGTTCGTGACTACCAAGACTTATCAGGGAATACCGGTAGTCAGAGCATGGCTTACTCCATGCCGATCACGCCAACCTTAGCTATTACGCCAGTGGGCAGTGTGGATGAAACGCATGCCGCCACGCTACAATTCGAAGGCACGTCGACACGTTTTGACGGTCAGTCCCTGCGTCTTGAAGTGAAAGCCCAAGGCAGCGCGACGGTATTGAAA
>NZ_WXWT01000266.1:0-23151 GCF_009904725.1 Vibrio sp. V43_P6S15P86 | reverse complement strand
GAGTATTTTCGGACCGAGACTACATATACAATCATTACCATAAATAAGTGTTTTTAAACTGGTCAAAAGTGACGGTTCTTGCCATTTTTTAGTATTAAATATGTGTTGAGATCATGTTTCACTCATGTCTTAAGCGTTAACCTAAGCACATTAAAAATGTATTAGATATCTAGTGAGGTCATCATGGAAATGTCAAACGCTCAACGTTTGATTCTATCAAACCAATACAACCTTATGTCTCAACTTGATCCAAGTAATGCGGCCAAATACAAACGCTTACAAACGATCGTTGAACGTGGCTATGAGCTACAAATGCGTGAGTTGAATAAAGATTTCGGCTGTCTCTCAGAAGCGGAGTGTCGTGAGATCATCGACGTTATGGAGATGTATCACGCGATGCAAGAATCTTACAACATGCTCGATACCGAAGATCGTAACAAAGTGGATCAGCGCCGCTTGCAGTTCCTTGGGTTTGATATTGCTTCAGAGGCCCAACAAGTCCATTACGTACGCTTCCTTATTGATTCTGAAGGTCTGTACCCTCAATTTGATAAAGCAGACCATCACTTTAACAGCCAAATGCCAATGCTGGATAAATACCGTCGTATGCTACAAACTTGGCGCAACTGCCCTCGTCAGTACCATTTATGCGAAAACGAGCTTGCACAAATCTTCAGCGCATAAACTATTCGTCTACGAAAAGGAAAGCACTCGCTTTCCTTTTTTATTTGCCCTGTCACAACCTTACCGCTGCTTTTTCACCTTCTTACGCTTCCCTTGTGCGATGTAGAGCAATGAATCACTGAGACCCTTCTGTCTTTGCCAAATATCTGATTTCTATTGCACCTATTCACGACATAAATTCATCTTCAGTGAAAGAGTGATTCAAATGTCACTTTTGCAATAAATTCATAATTGTTAAGCAAAATTGCAAATCCCCGACTAGGCTTAAGTAGAGAAAGGCTGTGATTGAAAGATTCATACCCACCGCTCACCGTTGTAATGAAAAAACTGTCCATAAAGCAAAGTCTTTGGTGTCGCCAATCTTACATTCTGTACGAACCAAATGTGATAACAGGACGTATATTCAAACAACAAGGAGCATAACAATAGGTGGGAAAGCCTGAATCAACGTTCGTCGGTAGACTGACTATTAAAGGGGAAAGCGACATGAGTATTTTCGACCACTATCAATCAAGATATGAAGCTGCAAAAGATGAAGAGATGTCGTTACAGGAGTTTCTAGCCCTGTGTAAGGATGACAAAAGCGCTTATGCTAATGCAGCAGAACGCCTACTGATGGCGATCGGTGAACCAGAGATAATCGATACGGCAAAAGACCCGAGATTGAGCCGCATCTTCTCGAATCGTGTTATCTCTCGTTATGAAACCTTTAAAGATTTTTATGGTATGGAAGATGCCATAGAGCAAATTGTGTCTTACCTAAAACACGCGGCGCAAGGTTTAGAGGAACGTAAGCAGATCCTTTACCTACTCGGTCCTGTCGGCGGTGGTAAGTCCTCACTTGCTGAAAAACTTAAGGCTTTGATGGAACAGATGCCTATCTATGTTCTTACTGCTAATGGCGAACGTAGCCCAGTGAATGACCATCCATTCTGTCTATTCAAAGCCACGGAAGACGGCGATATTTTGAAAAAAGAATATGGCATCGAGCAACGTTATCTTCGCTCGATTATGTCGCCATGGGCCGCTAAGCGCCTTCATGAATTTGGCGGCGATATCACTAAATTTAAGGTAGTGAAAGTTCGCCCTTCAATTCTCGATCAGATCGGTATTGCTAAAACAGAACCTGGGGATGAAAACAACCAAGATATTTCATCACTGGTTGGTAAAGTCGATATCCGCAAACTCGAACATTATTCGCAAGACGACCCAGATGCCTACAGCTACTCCGGTGCGCTGTGTAAAGCAAACCAAGGTTTAATGGAATTCGTTGAGATGTTCAAAGCGCCGATCAAAGTACTTCACCCACTATTGACGGCAACGCAAGAAGGTAACTTCAACGGTACTGAAGGTCTATCTGCGATTCCATTCGACGGTATGATTCTGGCTCACTCGAACGAATCTGAGTGGCAGACTTTCCGTAACAACAAAAATAACGAAGCCTTCCTCGACCGTGTGTACATTGTAAAAGTACCTTACTGTCTCCGCGTATCCGAAGAAGTGAAAATCTACCAAAAACTGCTTGAAAACAGTGAGCTGTCTCAGGCCCCTTGCTCTCCAAGCACGCTCGAAACTCTAGCGCAATTCAGTATTCTTTCACGCCTGAAAGAACCTGAAAACTCATCCATTTTCTCAAAAATGCGCGTCTACGATGGTGAAACGCTAAAAGACACCGATCCGAAAGCGAAAAGCTATCAAGAGTATCGTGATTATGCGGGTGTCGATGAAGGCATGAATGGTCTCTCTACACGTTTCGCCTTTAAGATTTTGTCGCGCGTATTTAACTTCGACCAAACCGAGGTGGCAGCCAACCCTGTACACCTGTTCTATGTGATTGAACAACAGGTTGAACGTGAACAGTTCCCTGCTGAAACGGCAGAGAAATATCTCGAGTTCTTGAAAGGCTACCTAGTGCCTCGCTACGTTGAATTTATTGGTAAAGAGATTCAGACCGCTTATCTCGAGTCTTACTCTGAATACGGTCAGAACATCTTCGACCGCTATGTCACCTACGCAGACTTCTGGATTCAAGACCAAGAGTACCGAGATCCAGAAACTGGTCAGCTATTTGATCGCTCTTCACTGAATGCTGAACTAGAGAAGATCGAAAAAACAGCTGGCATTTCTAACCCGAAAGATTTCCGAAACGAAATCGTTAACTTTGTGCTTCGTGCGAAAGCGAATAACAATGGTCAAAACCCGGTTTGGACCAGCTACGAAAAACTGCGCACAGTAATCGAGAAGAAAATGTTCTCCAATACCGAAGAGCTACTTCCGGTTATCTCATTTAATGCGAAAACCTCTTCTGAAGATCAGAAGAAGCATGACGACTTTGTCGCTCGCATGATGGAAAAAGGCTATACCGAGAAACAGGTTCGCCTACTTTCTGAGTGGTACCTACGAGTACGTAAGTCATCCTAACCCAGTATTGAGTTAGGTCGCTTGTGAAACATGAAGAGGGCTATTTCATGGCGCAATTTATAGACCGAAGGCTCAATGGCAAGAACAAGAGCGCTGTTAATCGACAGCGCTTCTTGAAGCGCCACAAAGAGCAAATAAAAGAGTCGGTAGCAGACGCAGTGAATCGACGCTCGATTACGAATACGGAAACGGGCGAAGACGTCTCTATCCCTCACAAAGACATCAATGAGCCGATCTTTCATCAAGGCAAAGGTGGTGTTCGCGAACGAGTTCATCCCGGCAATGACCAGTTCATTACTGGTGATAAAATTGAGCGTCCTAAAGGTGGCGGTCAAGGTAGTGGCTCGGGAGAAGGCAATGCCAGTCCAGATGGAGAAGGCCAAGACGAATTTGTATTCCAAATATCAAAAGATGAGTACCTCGATATTTTGTTCGAAGATCTCGAGCTGCCTAATCTAGAAAAAAACCAAATTGCCAAAATTACTGAATGGAAAACGCACCGCGCAGGCTTTCAAACTGCTGGTATCCCTTCAAACATTGCGGTAGTACGTTCGCTACAACAATCTCTTGCACGACGTACGGCAATGACCGCAGGTAAGAAACGTCTTCTCAAAGAGCTAGAAGATGAACTTGCTCGTATCAAAAACATTGAACCCGCTCAGCAGTTTGAAGAGAACCGCTTGAAGGCTGAAATTGAAGAGCTGCGTAAGAAAATTGAGGGGGTTCCATTTATTGACACCTTCGACTTACGCTTTAAAAACTATGAAAAACGCCCTGTACCATCTAGTCAAGCTGTGATGTTTTGTTTGATGGACGTATCGGGCTCGATGGATCAAGCAACGAAAGACATCGCAAAACGTTTTTACGTTCTGTTATACCTGTTTTTAACTCGTACTTACGAGAATGTAGACGTCGTCTTTATTCGCCACCACACCCAAGCGAAAGAAGTGGACGAACACGAGTTCTTCTACTCGCAAGAGACCGGGGGCACTATTGTATCCAGCGCATTGAAACTGATGGACGAAATCGTAAAAGAGCGCTATCCAATTGGACAATGGAACATTTATGCTGCGCAAGCATCTGATGGCGATAACTGGGCAGATGACTCGCCAAGATGCCGCGATCTATTAGTGAACAAACTACTGCCAAACTGTCAGTACTACTCCTACATAGAAATTACGCGACGCTCGCACCAAACTCTATGGCATGAGTACGAAAAACTCACCGATGAATTTCCGAACTTCGCAATGAAAAACATTCGCTCTGTGGAGGATATTTTCCCAGTCTTCCGTGAACTATTCCAAAAAGAAACGGCGTAAGGAGGCTAGCGATGAGTACCGCAACGAAAAACCTCTCAGGAGAGGCGCCTAAGAAGCGTAATAGTAAAATGTTGCCAGATGGACCGGATTGGACATTTGAGCTGTTGGAACGCTACCACAAAGAGATTAAGCGTGTCGCACAACACTATCGCCTAGACACTTACCCTAACCAGATAGAAGTGATTACTTCCGAGCAAATGATGGATGCCTACTCAAGTATTGGTATGCCCATCAATTACAACCACTGGTCGTTTGGTAAAAAGTTCATCCAAACGGAACAGAACTATAAGCATGGTCAAATGGGGTTAGCCTACGAGATTGTCATTAACTCCAATCCGTGTATCGCCTATTTGATGGAAGAAAATACCGTGACAATGCAAGCGCTAGTGATTGCTCACGCTTGTTACGGGCACAACTCTTTCTTCAAAGGTAATTATCTGTTCCAAACCTGGACGGACGCTAGCTCCATCATCGATTATTTGCTGTTTGCCAAAAAGTATTTAGCTGAATGTGAGGAGCGATATGGGGTACAGGAAGTGGAAAAACTGCTCGACTCCTGCCACGCCTTAATGAACTTTGGTGTAGATCGTTACAAGCGACCAGAGAAAATCTCCATTACCGAAGAGAAAGCGCGACAAGAAGAACGCGAGGCATACTTACAGTCTCAAGTGAATGAATTGTGGCGCACAGTACCAAGAGCCAAAACCAAAGAGGAAGATCTTAAAGAACGGTTCCCAAGCGAGCCTCAGGAAAACTTGCTCTACTTTTTCGAAAAGCATGCCCCGCTACTAGAGCCGTGGCAACGTGAAGTCGTGCGGATTGTACGCAAAATCAGTCAGTATTTTTATCCGCAAAAACAAACGCAGGTAATGAACGAAGGCTGGGCAACATTCTGGCATTATACCATTCTCAACCATCTTTACGATGAGGGTTTGGTATCCGAAAAGTTCATACTAGAGTTCTTACATAGCCATACCAGTGTGGTAGCTCAACCGCCTTATAATAGCCCTTACTTTAATGGTATTAATCCATACGCCTTGGGCTTTGCCATGTTCCGAGATATTAAACGTATCTGTGAAGAACCAACTGATGAGGACAAGGAGTGGTTTCCGGACTTGGCAGGAACGGATTGGTTAGATGCGGTACATTTCGCGATGCATAATTTCAAAGATGAAAGCTTCATTAGCCAATACCTTTCTCCGAAATTAATGCGTGATTTCAAACTGTTTGCGATCAACGATGATGACCATAAAAACTTTATTGAAGTCGCCGCGATACACGATGAGATGGGTTATAAACGCATTAGAGAAACCTTAGCCGCTCAGTACAACTTATCTAATCTTGAGCCAAACATTCAGGTATTTAATGTCGATGTTCGTGGTGATCGCTCACTCACGTTGCAATACGTACCTCATAACCGAATCCCACTTGATGACAGTTATGAAGAAGTTCTGAAACACGTATACCGATTGTGGGGATTTGATGTCATTCTGCAAGAAGTAAAAGACACAGGTCACAGAGAAGTCTTAGCGACCTGCCCTAAACGGAACCAATATGACACAAACATCTAATTAATACTTGGATATAAGCAACAAAAAGGCTCCTAATTCAGGAGCCTTTCTCGTTCTTAATTCAATGTGACCTTTGGTTATGCTTGCTTCGCCACAATAGCGCGCACCGCCTCTAGATCTTCTGGCGTATCAACGCCGGCTGCTGGCGCTTCTTTCGCTACCGCTACATGAATTTTTTCACCGTACCAAAGCACTCGTAGTTGCTCAAGGCACTCGATCTGCTCCAATGCGCTCGGAGCCCAGTTTACATACGTATTAATGAAACCAGCTCGATAAGCATAAATACCAATATGACGCATTAATGGATTGGCAATGATTTTGTCTTGTTTGGCAAAGTTATCGCGATCCCAAGGGATAGTTGCTCGGCTAAAGTACATCGCATAGCCTTGCTCATTAGCCACAACTTTAACTGCATTCGGATTGAACACTTCTTCTTCCGAGTCTATTTCTACGGCTAATGTCGCCATCGGAGCATCACACCCCGATAAGTTATCAGCAACCTGACGAATGATAGACGGTGGAATCAAAGGCTCGTCCCCTTGCACATTAACAATAATGTGGTCTGCAGGAATAGCCATCTTTTCAACAACTTCAGCAAGGCGTTCAGTACCTGATTCGTGGTTAGGAGAGGTCATACAGACTTTACCACCAAACGACGAGACAGCATCAGCAACACGCTCGTCATCAGTTGCCACGATAACATCTTCCGCACCCGCTTGTAGCGCTTGCTCGTAAACCCACTGAACCATTGGCTTACCGCCAATATCCGCCAACGGTTTACCAGGCAAACGGCTCGATGCGTAACGCGAAGGAATGACAACCGTAAAAGACATTAGCGTCCCTCATCCATACTCATAGTACGAGCCTCAGGCTCGAGCAGAACGGGAATACCCTCTTTGATCGGGTAAGCGAGGCGATCCAATTTGCAGATCAACTCTTGATTCTCTTTATCGTACGTCAGCTTACCTTTGCAAACAGGGCAAGCTACAATCTCAAGCAGACGGTGATCCATAAGCCGCTTTAACCTCTTTTATTCTATTTAAAATTTGCTCTGCATCGTTTGGTTCAAACTGGGCAGATACAGGCAGATACCACCAATTATCTTGCGCATAATGGCTGCACTTGACGGCATCTTTCTCGGTCATAATCACATTGGCCCCTTGTTGAGCCAATGCTTCTAATTCTTGTTGGTCAAAGTCTTGATGGTCAGCAAAACCTTTTGTGACTTTAACATCTGCGTTCATCGATTTTAGTGTATGAAAAAATCGTGGTGGATGCCCAATCCCTGCAAATGCCACTAGCTCTTTTAACTCAGAAACGTCCACAAGTTGCTTAGTCTTGAGGTTAATGGCTTTAGATGGCGCTAAAGTCATTGCGATTTCGCCCGTATGTGCTTGACCACCATTGGTGATGATAAAGTCGACTTCAGCAAGACGCTCGACCCCTTCACGAAGTGGGCCAAGCGGAATGAGGCTTTCATTCCCAAATCGGCGATTCCCATCCACAATCACTAACTCAATATCACGGCCTAACGCATAATGTTGTAACCCATCGTCCGTAATAATGATATCCACACCTGACTCTAACAGTGCTTTCACAGCATTTGAACGCACCGGGTCTACCGCAACAGGCGCTCCTGTGCGGCGATGAATCAACTTAGGCTCATCACCACAATGTTTCGCAGGCGTATCTTCTTTTAGCACTAACGGATAGGCCGGAGCTTTTGCTCCATAGCCACGAGAAACGACCCCTGGCTTAAGCCCAAGCTGTTGCAGTTGCTCAACAAGCCAAACCACAACTGGCGTTTTGCCATTACCACCAGCTGTGATATTTCCGACAACAATAACAGGGATAGGCGCGTTGTAGGCTTGCTTACGGCCTGTTTGATATTGCTTTCGCTTAGACTTACTTATTGCTCCAAAGAATACACTCAGTGGCCACAAAAGCGGCCACAATAGGTATTTTATTGGATGGTTTTCAAACCAGATTTTTTCAACCACCGCGTCTATTCACCAAACTGAATACGGTGCAATTGTGCATACGCACCATTTTTTGCAATAAGATCGGCATGGTTGCCACGCTCAATGATGGCGCCATCATCAACCACAAGAATCTCATCGGCTTTCTCGATAGTTGACAAGCGGTGCGCAATCACGAGTACCGTTTTGTCTTTCTGCAGCTCATCTAATGCAGCTTGGATAGCGCGTTCTGATTCCGTATCCAAAGCAGAGGTCGCCTCATCAAGAATCAATACCGGTGCATCACGCAATAGAGCACGTGCAATAGCGACACGTTGACGTTGACCACCAGATAGACTCGCGCCATTTTCACCAATCATGGTATCAAGTCCATCATCCATTTTGCTGATGAATTCCATAGCATGCGCGAGTTTTGCCGCTTTCTCGATATCACTGCGCTCGTATTTTCCATCCGTTGCGTAAGCAATATTGTTTGCAATCGTGTCATTAAATAAATGCACATTTTGTGATACTAGCGCAAACTGCTGACGCAAGTTCTTTAACTCGTATTCACGAATATCATGTCCGTCTAATGTGATGGAGCCACTATCAACATCATAGAAACGATTGAACAAGTTCGCGATGGTACTTTTACCGGAACCGGAACGACCAACCAGCGCAACGGTCTTCCCTCTTGGAATATCGAAGCTGACATTTTCCAATGCTGGCTTTTCTGCGCCAGTATAAGTAAAGCTTACGTTTTTAACTGAAACATCGCCATTTGCGCGTTCAACTGTCAACTTACCTTCGTTTTTCTCAGGCTCAAGGTCAATCAACGCAAAGAGCGTTTGGCTCGCGGCCATACCACGTTGGAACTGAGAGGTAACGTTAGTAAGCGCTTTAAGCGGACGCATCAAACCAAACATCGCAGAGAATACAACAGTAAATGTACCTGGTGTCAGTTGCTCTTTAATCGAGTCAATACTTGCTAAGTAAAGAACGGCAACAATAGCAAGTGACGCAATCATTTGGATGATAGGGTTAGCCGCCGCTTGAGCCGTCACCAACTTCATGCTTTGTTGACGCATTTGGTTGCTGACCTTCTCAAATCGTTGACGCTCGATATCCTGGCCGCCGTAGCTCAACACGACTTTATGGCCTTTCAGCATCTGCTCTGCTGACGCAGTCACGTTGCCCATCATTGTCTGCATATTTTTGGATATTTTTCTAAAACGTTTAGAAACGACACCAATACCCCACGCGACAACAGGAGCAACAGCAAACAGCACTAACGACAACTGCCAGCTGTTGTAAAACATCAGGACTAACAGGCCAATGATACTTGCACCTTCGCGAACGATGCTCACTAACGCTTGGCTAGTTGCCGCAGATACTTGCTCTGAATCGTAGGTAATGCGTGACAATAAATTGCCCGTCTTTTCCTTATCGAAGTAAGACACAGGCATATGCATAAAGTGATTGAATACCATACGGCGGACTTGCATAACCACATTGCCGGATACCCAGCTCAAACAGTATGTGGAGACAAATCCACTTATGCCACGGACAAACATCATGGCAAAAATAATCAATGGAAGCGTGCGTAGAAAATCAGATTCAGCGTTCCCAAAACCTTCATCTAGTAATGGTTTTAATAGGGAAATCATATAGGTATCTGATATAGCATTAATAACTAATGCAATGACTGCAACGACAAGACCTGACTTGTAAAGGCGAATAAATTGCCATAGACGCTTAAACGTCTGCCAAGTCGTTTCATCAGTATTTATCGACATAGAAGTGCTTTATTTTCTTACATTAAGACTCTCATTCTACTCCCTTACGCAGCATCTGCCTATACCAAGGCTCAAATGTATCGCTACGTTTGGTTTCTGAGCGCCAATTATCACGGTGAATAGAGAAGCTTACCTGACCATATTCCCCAGTATCAAGCCAAGTAATGTCAAGCTTGCGATATGCTGCAACAACATGTTCTGCCGGCATTCCCCATTGATTATTTTTTGCCAAAGAAGCAACGGCCACACTCGGGTTTACCGCCTCAATAAAGCGAGGATTCGACGAACTTTTACTACCATGGTGAGGGACCAACATCACATCACTTTTTAACTTTTCAGGCTCCCTGAGCAAGATCCACTCACTAATGGTCTCAATATCACCAGTAAAAAGCATACTGAACGTAGAAATAGGGTCGGTAAGACGTAGCACACAAGAGTGCGGATTATATGCGCGTTGAACAAGAGTAGGAGGCCAAAGTACTTCTATATTTAACCCTTGCCATTTCCAATGATCGCCGCGAGTACAAGACTCATATCCGATAAAATTTTGGCTACTGAGTTTGCGCTGTGGCGAAAAGGCATCTTCAATGAACAAGCGCCCTCCTGCATGGTCATTGTCGGAATGGCTGAGGATCATCGTATCGATGCTTTCATAACCTCGTTGATGCAAGACCGGAGTGACGACCTGCTCCGCAATACTGCCATTTTGCCATGCTTTACCTGTGTCATAGAGCAACACTTTATCGTCTTTTTCTACAATCACCGCAAGGCCATGGCCCACATCTAGTACATCAATGCGCCAATGTTGCTGATCATATTCCGATGTGAGCTTAATACTAATTACAATGCCAAGTAACAAACACCACGCGTACTGAAACATGAATCGTTGAAACACCAAGCAAATAATTCCCGCCAGAATCAACCCTGTCATTTCTATACTAATGGGTTGCCAGGAGCCTATCGCGTACTGAATTGACGTGCTCAATGGCTGCAATGACCAGTCCACCAACTGCCACAGAGACTTTGCTATCATTTCAAGAAATAAAGATGAGAACAGGGCCAGAAACATCAAAGGCACAACGATAAATCCGAACCAAGGAATAAACGCCAAGTTGTATGCAATTGATGACAAACTGAAACCAGAAAAGTAATAGCCACTAATAGGCACGATTAACACACTCAACATCAATTGAGTAAGCAATAGCACTTTTAACTTCGCCTTCCAGCCCCCGTTTTGATGCCGAATCAAATTGATTGCGAACAACACTGCGCAAACTGACAAATACGATAACCAAAAACTCATGCTATACGATGCAAAAGGTTGAACAAGCAGTTGTAGCGCTACCGCGAGCAAAAGTACTCGCCAGGAAGCCCAGTGCACTAAAGTATATTTGAGAACGACGTAAATAATACATACCGACACCGCGCGGGTAGTAGGTAATGAGAAGTCCGCTAACCAAGCATAGGCAACGGCAAACATCAGCCCACATAAGCTAGGCAATAGCTGGTATTGAGGTAACGCATAACGAATGGCACCGCCCACCACTAGCCCAAAAGTAAACGCCATACCAATATGTAAGCCCGAAATCGAGACCAAGTGCAGTAAACCACTGTCTCTGAGTGCTTGCCAATCTTCCTTAGATAACCAAGAGCGATCGGCAAAAACTAACGCATTTATTAACGAGAAATGATGAAGGGAGGACACATCCTCCGAAACATCAGCGATAATGGCTTGGCGCAAAGATGTAGTAGAGCGAATAATCCAGGTAACATCCTTGTTAACAACACCGCGTGCGATAATACTTTTACCCATTGCGTGCTTTTCGGCGTCAAAACCAGCTTCGTTGCGTAGGCCTGTAATCGGCTTTAACGAGACGGATGTCGTAAACTCACTGTTAACATCGAGGGGAAAAGACGTAATAAGACGGATTTTAGGTTTAAGAAAAGGTAACAGAGTTTGAGAATTTACCTTTTTTAGAGCCACAATGCCTTCATATCCGTGACTTATTTGCGTAAAAGGGCTGTCAACTTTACCAATTATGGTAATATTCTCCCCTGCTTGAAAAAGGGCTTGTCTCTGAGACTCCAATACATTGCCGTGGACGATGACAACCATAAAGCCCGCAATTGCGCCTATGCTAATTAAGCCACGACGTAATTTGATTATTGAGCCAGTGGTTATTATTCCCAGCAGCAACCAACGCCAATCTGGTATTGTCGGCCACCAAGCTGACGAAATTACGCTCGCTACAAATAACGCCAAGGTCCAACTTTTTTCTGAGAGAGTCATGCTGTCCTATGCCTAGAAAGCTGATAAAACGCTTCATGCCAGATCATGAATTGATCAAACGCCAAAAAGCATTGAAGGTCTTCGGCAATGTGTTGTACAACCCGAACTTGTGGTGTTTAAATCGTCGCTCGGCGTCTGGGGCTTTTGCTGTCGGGTTATTTATGGCATTTGTTCCGCTACCAAGCCAAATGATCATGGCTGCAGGTTTGGCAATCATGCTTGGCGTCAATTTACCTCTCTCCGTCGCTTTGGTATGGATAAGCAACCCTATCACCATGCCTGTGTTATTTTATTTTGCGTATAAGCTTGGCGCTTTAGTGATGCATGTTCCTCCGCAACCTTTCCACTTTGAACTTTCATGGGAATTCATCATGCAACAGATGAGCACTATTGGCCCTCCATTCTTATTAGGCTGTGCTATCTGTGGTGTCGTATCCGCGATTATTGGCTACTTCGGCATTAGAGGACTTTGGCGCTACTCAGTGGTTCGGAGCTGGCAAAAACGCAAAATAAGATAAGACGTTACTGCATAAAAATCAGCATTTGCGCTATCAGTTGAGGGGCACCTAACAGTTAGAATGAAACACGATGTCGCTCAAGTTGGATAAATACAAAAAAGGACCGAATTCGGTCCTTTTTGCTTTTCTCGTATTGTAAAACGGTTGGTTATTTAGAACTCAGCACCGCTGCCGGATTTAACTTCGCGGCGCGAGAAGCGGGATACCACGTTGCAAGCAAACTCAAAACGATCGCCGTCACCGACACCAATGCTACGTCTGGCCAGTGTAACTGTGATGGTAAGAAGTCGACGAAGTAAATATCACCCGATAAAAACTGATGACCGATTAAGCTCTCTAACCCTTTAATTAACGGAGTCAGGTTTAACGCCACTAAGACACCAATAACACTGCCGACGAGACTGCCGAATACACCAGAGAACACACCTTGCCAAACAAAGATCCGTTTGATTAGGCTATCTTTTGCTCCCATTGTTCGCAAAATTGCAATTTCCGCCGCTCGGTCTTTCACTGCCATCATCAACGTAGACACAATATTAAAACATGCCACGCCAATCACCAAAACCATCACCAAGTACATAATGGTGCGCACGAGCTGAATATCGCGATACAAAAAACCAAACTTTTGCTGCCAGCTTTTCAAATACACGTAAACATCCACCATGCTACCAACCTCGCGAACAATAGAAGGCGCATTGAGAACATCGTCAGTTTTTAGTGAAATGCCAGTGACCCCTTCCCCTAATCTCGCGTATTGCTGAGCATCCGCTAATGGTACTAACGCTAGAGAGTGGTCGATTTGGCCATTCAACGTTAAGAACCCTGACACCTTCACGCGTACACGCTTAGGAGCCTGCACTTTATTTGCGCCGCCTGTTTGCGGAATCATCAACGTAATGTAATCCCCCACGGCGACATTTAGCTCGTTTGCTACACCTCGGCCTAAGATCACTTGCTGCTGACCGGCATAAAAGTTTTGCCAAGCTTCTTGGTCAATAAAATTCGATAAGCTCGACACCGCTTGCTCGAAAGTAGGCTCTACACCACGAACTTCTATCGCTTTTAGCTTACTGCCTTTTTCTGCCAAGCCCGTAAAACGAACATACGGTGCTGCCGCAACAACATGTTCATGTTTTAGAGCTTGATTCATCGTTTTGGTGTAGTCATGAAGTGGTCCATTAACACCTTCTAACTCGCCGTGTGGGATCACAGACAACACACGCGATTGCAGCTCGCGCTCAAAGCCATTCATTGCAGACAAACCGATAATGATCACAGCAACGCCAACCGCAATACCAATGGTCGAAGAAAGCGATATGAAAGACACCATCTTGTTGCGCTTTTTCGCTCGACTGAAGCGACCACCAATCATCAAAGCTAAAGAGGTAAACAAAACTAGCCCTCCGCAGATGCTGTATCAGTCACAAAACGATCCACGAGCAAACCATCTTGCATGTGCATTTGACGATCCATTTTTGCTGCCAGCTCTTTGTCATGCGTGACAACCAAAAATGCAATGTTTGACTCTTTATTGAGCTCGCGCATCAAATCATAGATAGACAGTGCCGTATTGTGATCTAAGTTCCCCGTAGGTTCATCAGCCAAGACCAGATCAGGTTTATTCACCAATGCACGCGCAATCGCAACACGTTGACGCTCACCGCCCGATAACTCGGAGGGTCTATGTTGCATCCGATGACTCAAACCAACTTTATCTAACAGCGCTTTAGCCGCCTGTTTTGCATCCGCTACTTTAGCACCGCCAATCATCAGTGGCATCGCCACGTTTTCAAGCGCAGTAAAATCAGCTAACAAGTGATGAAACTGGTATACAAAACCAAGGTGCTTGTTGCGTAAAGCCGCCTGTTTATTCGAACTTAAAGCTGATAGGTTTTGCCCTAGAAAATCAACTTCACCATGAGTTGCGTCATCTAACGCGCCTAAAATATGCAATAAGGTACTTTTCCCAGAACCAGAAGAGCCAACAATAGAAACCAGCTCCCCTTTATCGATATCGAAACTTACGCCTTTCAACACTTCCGTATCTAACGAACCCTCTCGGTAGACTTTACGAATATCACGACATTCTAATAGCTTATTCATAGCGAAGTGCCTCAGCAGGTTTAACAGAAGATGCTCGATAAGAAGGATAAAGCGTAGCAGCAAGGCTAAGAGCAATCGCCAACACCACCACTAAAAGAATTTGCAGTGAATCAATCAAGATGGGTAGATGACCACCAAAACTGAATAGCGCCACACCAGCAGATTCAAGAATAGCGTTCAGGTTAAGTGACAAGATCACGCCCGCAGCACCACCAACAATCGCGCCAATTACACCACTGCTTGCACCTTGCACCATGAAAATGGTCATCACTTGAGATTGAGTCATGCCTTGAGTTTTCAATATTGCGACTTCGGATTGTTTCTCCATTACCACCATGATCAAAGCGGAGATAATATTGAATGCAGCGACACCCACAATTAGACCTAGCATGAGTCCCATCATGTTCTTTTCCATTTTCACCGCTTGGAAAAGCTCACCACGCTGTTCGCGCCAATCACTCCATTGCCACCCGTCAGGCATGGGTTGATCAGCAAAATCCGTCACCATAAATGGATCAGAGAAAAAGACACGCCAACCAGAAACCGTGTCTTTCGGAAAACGCATCAGCTTAGATGCATCCGTCATGTTAACAATCATTAATTGACCATCAACGTCCGATCCCGTATTGAAAATACCAGCGACAGTAAAATTGCGCTGGCTAGGAATACGGCCAAGTGGGGTAAACTGCGTCGCGTTGGTCACCATTAAGCGCACTTTATCCCCCATTGATACCTTTAGCGAGCGCGCCAAGCTATGACCTAAAAAGACGTTGTAACCGCCCGCTTGAAGCGACGATAATCGCCCGGCAATCAAATGGTTGCTAATCGGATCGCCTTTCTTTGGTTCAATGCCAATGAGATAACCTGCCGTCAGTTGCGCAGAACTCTGAATTACAGCCTCTCCACGAACGATAGGCTCCGGTTCAGATTCACTCGACATCGCTTGAACAAATGGAGGGGCAGACTCGGTCAACGGCGTTTTTCCATCGTGTTGTGAAACAACAGCGTGAGGCAGCACACCTAAAATGCGCTCTTTTAACTGCGATTCGAACCCATTCATCACAGAAAGAACCGTCACCAACGCCATTACACCGATCGTAATACCCGCCGTCGACATATAAGAAACAAATCGGCTGAACCTATCCCCAGAGCGTCCCCGAAGATATCTCAAACCAATAAATAATGAGATAGGATGATACATATAAGACAAACCAACTGGTTGTTTTGATATAAAGCTTTAGCAGATTATCTTACCTTACTCTTCTCATTAAGAAGACAAGAGAATCGCTAAATTTGTCAACGACATGCAATAAGTCTGTATTTAGGGCAAAAAGTTCAAGGACAAATCAGGTAAACTTGATAACTTCATTCAGTTAGCGATAATCAGTGCCCTACTTCTCTTTGTTTGTTGAGTGAACAGGGAGCGCTCGCTGGCAAAAGGACCGACTATATGACAGAGCAAGAATACTTTACCGTCCATCATAATCTCACTATCAACGTCGAAACGTTGAGTGCGGATTTTGCTTTGCCAGATGAAGAAACCTTTGTCTCCGAAATTCCAGCACCGTTTATTGTTGCCAGCGAATTTAGCCATCTAGATATGTTGGCAGACAATGCACGTCTAGAGCTAAAAAACAAAGATTTAAAGCATGTGATTAACTTGCTTGATACGCAAAACGCGAAACTTAACCTCTTGTTGAGCTTTATGCTTTCACAACAAGATGACGCCTCCATTCGATATCAAACCACGAAGTTTGGCGCCAGCCAACTCAGTTACCGTTCAGATACAGCGCTATCTGCCCAACAACTCGTTCGTGTTAAACTGTTTCTCGATCATCCTGCTGCAGCGATTTACGGTTACGCTCAAGTAGAAGAATGTGATGCTTCAGAGCAAGATTTCATTATCACTCTTAGATATAAGATGCTACGTGAATCTGACCAAGATTTGCTGATAAAAGCGGCACTATATCAACAACAAAAACTTTTACGTCAGCGCTCGATGGAGCGAGATAAAAAATAACTCCTATGACAAAAGCAACGATTCTTTCCGTCACCAATCCTTCTGAGCGTGGCGACAAAAAACAGCTAGGTAATTTACCGGGCGCGGCTCTACCTCTAGCTATTGCTGAGCTAGCCAAGCAGCATTCGAGTCACTCGCTACTGGTCGTGCCTGACCCGCAAATCGCTTTAAAGCTTCAAGCGGAGATTGAACAATTCACCGACCAAACAGTAAGCCTGTTCCCTGATTGGGAAACACTGCCTTACGATAACTTTTCTCCGCATCAAGAAATCATCTCTGAACGTATCGCGCGCCTATACCAACTGCCAAGCCAACGTGATGGCATAACCATCGTCCCGGTCAGTACAGTATTGCAACGCCAATCGCCACGTGATTTTCTGTTGCAACACACTTTAATGGTGAAAACTGGTGATCGACTCTCGCTTGAGAAGCTACGTGTACAACTTGAAAATTCGGGCTACCGCCACGTAGACCAAGTATTTGGGCCAGGTGAATACGCGAGCCGTGGGTCGATTCTGGATCTCTTTCCTATGGGCAGCGATGACCCGTATCGCATCGACTTCTTTGATGATGAGATAGATACCATTCGCACGTTTGACCCAGAGAACCAACGCTCTATCGACGATATTCAGCAAATCCAATTGCTGCCTGCACATGAATTCCCAACCACTAAAGAAGCGATTGAGGATTTCCGTACACGTTGGCGCACCCAATTTGAAGCACGCCGAGAGCCAGAATCGATCTACATGCAAGTGACCAAAGGCACTTGGCCCGCTGGTATTGAGTATTGGCAACCGCTGTTTTTTGACCATACCGAGACTTTATTTGAATATTTGCCAGAAGACTCTCAAGTCATCACATATGGTGATATTGAATCTGCGGTCGATACTTTCTTAACCGATGTCGAATATCGGTACGACCAGAAAAAAGTTGATCCACTACGTCCTCTTTTGACTCCTGAACAACTTTGGCTGAAAAAAGACGAACTCTTCAGCCAACTAAAACAGCTCCCTATGGCTCAATTGAGCCTAGAGAAAGTGGTTAAGCGTGCTGGTCGTCAAAACCTACCAGTACAATCATTAGCCGAGCTTGGCGTTCAGCAACAAAATAAAGAACCGCTTTCGCGTCTTCGTCAATTCAGTGAGCAATTCAGCGGCAAAATTGTTTTCTCGGTAGAGTCAGAAGGTCGTCGTGAAGCACTAACGGAACTGTTGCAAGGCATCAAAGTTCGCCCAGTCGTACATGGCTCACTTTACCAAGCTCTAGATTCGGGTGATCGCTTCAGTTTGATCTTAGGCGCTGCAGAGCATGGTTTCATTCACGAAGAGCTGAACTTCGCTCTGATCTGTGAAAGTGATCTACTTGGTGACCGCGTTATCCAGCGACGCCGCAAAGATAAAAAAGCAGTCAACAGTGACACCGTTATTCGCCACCTTGCGGAATTGAAACCCGGTCAACCCGTGGTTCATATTGATCACGGCATTGGCCGCTACATCGGTTTGCAAACACTTGAAGCTGGTGGCATGAAAACGGAATACGTCACCCTTGAGTACCAAAACGATGCCAAGCTCTACGTACCAGTTTCATCACTAAACCTTATTAGCCGTTATTCAGGCGGTGCTGAAGAAAGTGCACCACTGCATAAATTGGGTGGCGAGGCTTGGGCAAAAGCACGTCGTAAAGCGGCAGAAAAAGTGCGTGATGTCGCGGCCGAGTTGCTGGATGTTTACGCTAAACGAGAATTAAAACCAGGCTTCAAATTTGAGCTAGATCGTGGGCAATACGCAACGTTTAAAGCAACGTTCCCATTTGAAGAAACGGATGACCAAGCGATGGCCATCAATGCCGTCTTGTCAGACATGTGCCAAGCAAAAGCGATGGATCGCCTAGTGTGTGGTGACGTGGGCTTTGGTAAAACAGAAGTCGCTATGCGCGCAGCATTTGTCGCAACGGATAACAGTAAACAGGTCGCCGTTCTCGTACCGACAACCCTGCTTGCTCAGCAGCATTTCGAAAACTTCCGTGACCGTTTTGCCAACTTACCAATCCGAGTTGAAGTACTGTCTCGTTTTAAATCGGCCAAAGAACAAAAAGTCATTTTGCAAGACGTTGCAGATGGTAAAGTCGATATTGTCGTCGGTACGCATAAGCTGCTTTCAAGCGATATTAAATTCAAAGATTTAGGTTTGTTGATCGTTGACGAGGAACACCGCTTCGGGGTTCGTCAAAAAGAAAAAGTCAAAGCAATGCGTGCGGATGTGGATATTCTTACCCTCACCGCAACACCAATTCCACGTACCCTGAATATGGCCATGAGTGGCATGCGCGATCTGTCGATCATCGCGACACCTCCAGCGCGTCGTTTAGCGATCAAAACCTTTGTTCGTCAAAGAGAAGAATCTGTGGTCCGTGAGGCGGTACTGCGTGAAATCATGCGTGGTGGTCAGGTTTACTTCCTGCACAATCAGGTAGAGACTATCGAGAAAACCGCGGAAGACTTGCAAAATCTGATTCCTGAAGCACGAATTACCGTGGCACATGGTCAAATGCGCGAGCGCGAACTTGAGCGCATCATGAATGATTTCTACCACCAGCGCTTTAATGTATTGGTGTGTACAACGATCATCGAGACCGGTATCGACGTACCAACGGCGAATACCATTATTATGGATCGTGCAGACAACCTTGGTTTAGCGCAACTGCACCAATTGCGTGGCCGTGTTGGACGCTCTCATCATCAAGCCTATGCTTACTTATTAACGCCACATCCAAAAGCCATGACCAAAGATGCTATCAAGCGTCTTGATGCGATTGCTTCACTGGAAGACTTAGGCGCAGGCTTTACTCTAGCAACTCACGACTTGGAAATCCGTGGGGCTGGTGAACTGCTTGGTGACGAGCAAAGTGGGCAAATTCAATCGGTTGGTTTTACACTGTACATGGAAATGCTGGAACAAGCAGTCCAAGCATTGAAAGAAGGTAAAGAACCTTCTTTGGACGAGCTGCTTCGTGAACAAACTGAAGTTGAAATGCGAATCCCAGCGCTCTTGCCAGACGATTACATCCCGGATGTGAATACACGACTGTCGATGTACAAACGTATTGCGAGCGTTACGAGTGGTGAAGAACTCTCAGAGCTCAAAGTGGAACTTATCGATCGATTTGGACTGCTTCCAGACGCGACGAAGAACTTACTTGCTGTCTCAGAATTGAAAATTTCGGCTGGTAGCCTAAAAGCGAAAAAGATAGAAGCCCATGATAAAGGTGGATTTATCGAGTTTTACCCTGATGCTGACATAAATCCAGCGTATTTGGTTAAACTGCTGCAATCACAGCCGCAAAAATTTGCAATGGAAGGTCCAACTAAGTTCAAGTTTAGCGTACCATTGGCGGACCGACGTAAACGCATTCAGTTTGTTCAAGACTTACTGAATGATTTTAAACAGAATTTATTACCAACGAGCTAATAGTCGAATGAGAATACTGATCCCGTTATTGCTTCTATGTGTCTCAATGCCTTCTTGGGCACAGCGTCAATTTGATATTGAAGTGATCATTTTCAAGCGAGCAGTCGACGCTGAAAGCACCACTGAATCTTGGCCGAATCAACTGCCAAAAATCGATATGGAAAATGTCGGCAGCTTAGAGAGTGAATCATACCGTCGCTCTAAAGGCGTAACACTACTGCCACGCTCATCTTTCCGCCTGAATGCGCAAGAAGCGGCATTAAACAACCATGCTGGGTTTAAAGTGCTTAAACACGTAGCATGGCGTCAAGGTGACCGAGGCAAATCTAGCGCCCCAATTTTCCGTATTGTTGGTGGACGAGATTTTTCTGATTCTTATCACGCAGATGGTAGTCCAATCAATGGCAGTACTCAGACATTTTCCACTGACGGTTACAGTGAAGAGACAGTCAACGGTCCTTTGTATGAACTAGACGGCCGATTCCAAATTTACGTGCAGCATTATCTATTCGCTGAAACGACACTAGACCTGCGCGAGCCAAGTGTTAGAGAAGTGCGTTTTGAACCAACTTCAACTGAGCAATTGGCGGATGATTTAGGTGAGGTCGATGGCAATGTTCAAGTCGGTAACTTGGCGGAAATCTCTCCTACAATAACAGAAGAAAAGTTCCTCAAGAGCTACCGAATGGATCAAAAACGCCGTATGCGTAGTAGTGAGACTCATTACCTAGACAACCCATTGATGGGCATGATCATTCAAGTTCGTCGCGTTCGATAAGCACGAGTGATTCAACAAAGCGCAGCAAATGCTGCGCTTTGTTTTTATCTGTTATGTCCTCAGTTATTCCTAACCAACGCAGAGCAAGGAAAATAACTGCGTTACAGTATGAAGTAGACAGTTTTCAAATTACTTAAGCTCAACATGGAAGTCGTATCAGTTCATGAGTCCAGATTTTGAAATCATTGCGCCCCGCTTAGCGCTCAAGCTCATCCCTTCTGAAGAAGCTCACTTACTACAACGTTTGCTTGCAGAATCCCCTTCCCTACACCAGTGGCTAGATTGGTGTAATCAAAACGTTACGTTGAAAGATGCACAGGACTTCCTGTTAGCAACCCGACTTAACTGGGTAAAAACAGAAGCTTTCGGTTTCGGTATCTATGAACGACAAGGTAACACTTTAGTAGGAATGGCCGCCGTAAACGAGTTATATCACACGTTTAATATGGCAAGTATTGGCTACTGGGTTGCTGACCGCTATCAACGACAGGGCTATGCTCAAGAAGCCGTTAGAGCCTTGGCTGAATTCTGCTTTGCAAAGCTGAGTTTAACTCGACTGGAAATTGTCTGTGACCCCGACAACGAAGCAAGCCAAACCTTAATTGAGTCAGTCGGTGCGCAAAAAGAAACCATCGCCAGAAACCGGTTTATTTTTCATGGTAAGCCTAAGGATGGCGTTGTGTACTCACTTTTACCGACAGATCTAACATAAACAAAAAGCCACCGACTTGCGGTGGCTTTTTATATTTCGAAGATGCATCCGCGCAATCCGCGTAGATGTGAATTTGGCGTCTTAGTGAAGCTTAAGGTTTGGACGCAGTACTCGGTTGATACGGCCCACAAGCATCATCAGTCCGGTTTTAAATACGCCGTGCAACGCCATCAGGTGCATTCGATATAACGAGATATAAACGACACGTGCAATACGGCCTTCTACCATCATCGACCCTTTGGTTAGGTTGCCCATCAAGCTACCAACGGTAGAGAAACGGCTTAGAGACACCAATGAGCCGTGATCTTTATACACATAATCTTTCAGCTCGCGTCCGTTGATCTTCGCAACGATGTTGCTGAATGCTTGGCTTGCCATTTGGTGCGCAGCTTGCGCACGTGGTGGAACAAACGAACCATCAGCCTGAGTACATTGTGCTAAGTCACCAATAACGAAAATGTCATCATCACGCGTCGTTTGTAGTGTATTTTTCACTACCAGCTGGTTGATACGGTTCGTTTCTAAACCAGCGATATCTTTAATAAAATCTGGTGCTTTAATACCCGCAGCCCAAACCATGATTTGTGCCGGGATCTTCTCACCATCTTTCGTGGTGAGGCCATCTTTTTCAGCTTTAGTCACCATGGTTGCAGTGCGTACGTTTACGCCCAACTTCACCAACTCTTGATGAGCAGCAGAAGAAATACGTGGAGGTAACGCTGGTAAAATACGCTCACCTGCTTCAATCAGGTTGACGTTCAGCTTGCTAGAGTCAAGATCGCCAAAGCCGTAAGTACGCAGCTCTTTAACGGCATTGTGTAGTTCTGCAGATAGCTCAACGCCAGTTGCACCAGCACCAACAATCGCGATATCCACCGTACCGTTACCGTTTTTCGCGTGCAGTTTTAGGAACTCATTGTTCATTTCTGTGCGGAAACGGTGCGCTTGTTCTGGACTGTCTAGGAAAATACAGTTCTCACGAACGCCAGGAGTGTTGAAGTCGTTTGATGTTGAACCAATCGCCATGACCAGAATGTCGTATTCTAGCTCGCGGCTTGGCATCAGAAGCTCACCATGCTCATCTTTAAGCTCACTTAAGATGATCACTTTACGTTCGCGGTCGATGTCTTGAAGGCTACCCATTTGGAAATCGAAGCTGTGGTTTTTTGCATGAGCTCGATAACTCAGAGCATCCACCCCTTCGTCCAAAGAGCCAGTTGCAACTTCATGCAATAATGGCTTCCACAAGTGGCTCGCTTTACGATCTACTAGCGTAATTTGCGCACGGTTCTTGCGACCTAGAGTTCGGCCAAGCTTAGTTGCCAACTCAAGACCACCAGCACCGCCGCCTACAACGATAATGCGTGTCACAATGATTTTCCTCTACAAAAATGAATATATGGGGTTCAGCTCGACATATGGCTCACAGACATGCTGTGCCATACATCCAACCGATGAATTCTTGGTTCTTAGAGGTGTCTCAATTTATTTGGATTAAAAACTGCTGCCTAATT
>NZ_WXWT01000069.1:0-3931 GCF_009904725.1 Vibrio sp. V43_P6S15P86 | reverse complement strand
AAAAGATCATCAAGAAACTGAAGATCGATTTATCGTTGTTTTTTAATATAAGGTTTTATTTATCAACTGTTTATGTTTGTTTTGTTTTTTCTTTATTTGTTTTTCTTGTTGTAGGAGGGAACTGAATTGCTCATTTGAATTGAATTCTTCACAAAGTTATTCACAGAAAAGGTGAATAAATGTGGGCAATGTCTCACTCTTGTGTTGATAAGGTATTATTTGATTAAAAGATATCCAAATATGGTGGAAAGGTAATAAATCTTGCTCATATCACATCAGTAAGTTTGCTAGTAATGGGGATATGTGGAAAAATCACGGTAATAAAAAATTTATTCATAGAGGTTAGCCAGTGATAGATGGCGATGGTTACCGACTTAATGTTGGTATTGTGATATGTAATAACCATGGTCAGGTCTTCTGGGCTAAACGATACGGGCAACACTCATGGCAATTTCCACAAGGTGGAATTGACGAAGGTGAAACTCCAGAACAAGCCATGTTCAGGGAGTTATATGAAGAAGTCGGTTTAACGAAAAAAGACGTTAAGATCATTGCAACAAGTCGTCATTGGTTAAGATATAAGCTACCAAAACGATTGGTGCGTTGGGACTCCAAGCCTGTTTGTATCGGCCAAAAACAGAAATGGTTTCTGCTGAGATTAGAATGCGATGAATCTCGTATTAATATGCAACGCGGAAAATCCCCTGAATTTGATGGTTGGCGCTGGGTGAGTTACTGGTATCCAGTTAGGCAAGTTGTTTCTTTCAAGCGAGATGTTTATCGACGAGCGATGAAAGAGTTTGCATCCTTAGCCATGCCTTTTCGAGAGAGAAAAGCGAAAGGGAAAAGAAAAAAGCAACGTAGAGGATAATCATGCTCAGTCAGCTAAGGGAAATAGTTGAGAAAGTCTCCAGGGTCGATGATGTGCATCTGGCACTCGATATATTGGTGAAAGAGACTTGTGCTGCCCTTCGCACTGAGTGCTGTACTATCTATCTTGCTAATGAAGAAATGCAGCGCCTTGAGTTAATGGCAACTCAAGGCCTTATTTTTGAAGGTGATAGTATTCATATCAACTTCAATGAAGGCTTGGTTGGGTTGGTTAAACGAAGCGCAGAGCCACTCAACCTTGCCGAAGCCTCAAAACATCCCGAGTTTAAATTCTTCCCTCAACTCGGCGAACAGATTTACCACTCTTTTTTAGCCACTCCAATCATTCATCGAAAACAAGTTTTAGGTGTGTTGGTGATCCAGCAAAAAACACCGCGCTTGTTCAGTGAAATGGAAGAGTCGTTTCTTGTCACGTTGTCCGCTCAGCTAGCAGTGCTTATTGCGCATGCGCAGAATCTTGGGCATTGGCAGTTGGCATCTAAACCCACGGTATTAAAAGGTTTGCCTGCATCTACAGGTGTCGCGATTGGAGAGTTTTGGTTCGACAATACCCAACCGAGTTTATCGGATGTTTTCCCATCGTCCACGTTAGATAAGGAACGTGAGCACGAGACATTGCTGGTGGCGATAGAGCGAGCGTTAAATGATTTTCGCCGTATGCGGAAAAAGCTGGACAGTGAAATCAACAAAGATGCGCTGGCGATCTTCGATCTGTTTACGCACTTACTCAATGACCCGATGCTTCGTGGTGATTTGAAGAAGCAAATTGAAAAAGGAGACAGGGCAGATTGGGCGTTACGCCAAGTGGTAGAGTCATACTCGAATCGATTTGCCAGAATGTCGGATGTCTACATGCGCGAGAGAGCGCAAGACATCCGAGAGTTAGGGCAAAGGCTGCTCTATTTTCTGCATAACAGTGAGCAAGAAAATTCTGCAATTGATCGTCCCATTATTTTGGTGGCGAATGAACTCACTGCCACCTTGCTCGCGTCTGTACCTAAAGAGTTTTTGTTAGCCGTCGTGTCACTAGAAGGTGGCGCGAACTCTCATGCGGCTATTTTGTCTCGCGCACTTGGAGTTCCCGCTGTCATGGGCGCCAACATTAACCCGGATGTGGTCAATGGAAAACTCGGGATAGTCGATGGCTATACGGGTGAGATCTTCTTAGAGCCAAACCGTCAGTTATTGCGAGAGTATCGCAGCTTAGTAAGTGAAGAGTCAGAATTGTTTGCCATGGTAAACAAGGACCTCGCACTCCCTGCGGTTACGCAAGACAATCACCACATCGAAATTATGCTCAATGCGGGGCTCAGTGCAGACAGTAATATTGCCATCAATACAGGTGTTGATGGAGTTGGGTTGTACCGAACTGAGATTGCATTTTTACTTCAGCATCACTTTCCGTCAGAAGATGAGCAGTATCATCAATATCAAGCGATACTCAACAGTTATCCGAATCAACGAGTGGTGATGCGTACTTTGGATATTGGTGGTGACAAACCTTTGCCGTATTTGCCCATCGAAGAAGATAATCCGTTTCTAGGCTGGCGTGGCATTCGTTTTACATTGGATCACCCAGATATTTTCTTGATCCAGCTGCGTGCAATGTTAAGGGCGAGTGCAGAAAGCGGTAACTTAAGTATTTTGTTGCCAATGGTGTCTGGGGTAAAAGAGCTAGACGATGCCATTAGCTTGATTAATCAAGCCCACAGCGAAGCCGTGTTGCTTGATGATAGAATTCAGTTCCCACAAGTTGGGGTCATGATCGAAGTGCCATCAATGGTGTATTTATTGCCAACGATTGCTCACCGTGTTGATTTTGTTTCTGTCGGGACAAACGATTTAACCCAGTATTTATTAGCAGTTGATAGGAACAATTCGCGCGTCGCGGATGTCTATGAATCTATGCATCCAGCGGTACTGCTAGCGCTTAAGCAAATCCATGACGTGTGCGATAAGTATCAGGTGCCAGTGTGTATTTGTGGTGAGTTAGCTGGCGACCCATTTGGCGCTCTTCTCTTACTTGGGTTAGGGTATACCAGTTTGAGTATGAACACCTCCAACGTGGCTAAGGTGAAATATTTGATTCGTCATAGCCAACAAGAAGAATTAGAAAAATTAGCGGAGCAAGCAATGACAAAGTCCTACGGGGAGGACATTCATCAAATGATGCATGACTTCTTCATCCAACAGGGTTTTGCGGGCTTTATCCGTGCAGGTAAAAAGTAGGAAATCGTGACCGTCTCTTTATTTTTGTTATTGTTTGCGCTAGGCGCTTTTGTGGGTGTGATGGCGGGGTTACTCGGTATCGGTGGTGGTTTGATTGTTGTTCCTGCCTTGTTGTATTTGCTTCCTCTTGCTGGAATCTCTCCAGAAATGAGTATGCACATGGCCCTAGCCACTTCGTTAGCGAGTATTATTGTCACGTCAGGCTCATCGGCGATGAATCACCTTAAGCTCGGCAATGTCGATATGTTCGTCGTAAAATGGTTGATGCCAGGTGTGGTTATAGGTGGTTTTGTCGGTGCCAATATTGCTGAGTGGATCCCTACGCACTACTTGCCGAAAGTATTTGGTGTCATTGTTCTTTGCCTGTCAGTACAAATGTTCCGTTCCATTAAAGTTACGAGCAGTAAACCTATGCCGAGCAGCCCGGTGACCGTTGCGTATGGCACGGGGATTGGCGTTGTATCAAGCCTTGCTGGTATTGGTGGCGGTTCACTATCGGTCCCATTTTTAAATAAACACGGGATAGAAATGCGTAAAGCGGTAGGTTCATCTTCCGTTTGTGGTTGCGTGATTGCTATTTCTGGTATGATCGGTTTTATCTTACATGGCTATAAAGTAGAAGGCTTGCCTTCATACAGTATTGGCTATGTTTATCTTCCCGCATTATTAGCGATTGCCATGGCCTCGATGCTCACAACAAAAGTGGGTGCGAAGCTGGCAACTAACCTTCCAACTGCGGTATTAAAAAAGATATTCGCGGTGTTCTTAATGTTTGTAGCAGCGACCATGCTGCTCTAAGTTTGTACCCAAG
>NZ_WXWT01000357.1:0-3950 GCF_009904725.1 Vibrio sp. V43_P6S15P86 | reverse complement strand
GTTATAGATTACACCAATAAAAAAAAAGGGCTGCATTACGCAGCCCTTTGGTTTTTAGTATTTTAAACACAATCAGTCAGTATTTAGCAAAGGCTCGACATTAATGTACTTGCCTAGCTCTTTGCGCTTAGCACTTGGAATGTATGGGATTTCGCCAAGCTTAGGCGCACCGATACGCGCTTCAAGCATCTCGATAATATCAGCATAGTGCTCGGTGCCAGGGTTAACTCGGTTTGCCACCCAACCAACAAGATTCAAGCCATCCGCTTTTATACTCTCAGCCGTGAGTAAAGCGTGGCTCAAACAACCTAATTTAATACCAACCACCAAGACCACGGGTAACTGCTCTGCTTGTACCCAAGTAGATAAACAGTCGGTATCTGACACAGGCACACGCCAACCACCAGCGCCCTCAACGAGAACAACATCAGCTTGCTGCTTGTGTTGAGCCAGCTTTTCACTGAGGAGTTCGTATTTTATTTCAACATGTTCATGTTTTGCCGCGATGTGAGGAGAAGCTGGCAATTCTAAAGCGTATGGATTCACATCATCATAAGCGACATCAAGTGTCGCGGCCGCTTGTAAATGTAAGGCGTCAGAGTTACGCCATCCAGCTTCAGTCTTATCACTCCCTGCTGCCACTGGTTTATAACCAATAGTGTTTAGTCCTTTCGCTGCCAACGCTTGCAAAATGGCTTTAGACGCTACCGTTTTTCCTACATCAGTATCCGTACCAGCAATAAAAAAAGCATCAATCATAGATGTATTACTCCAAAACAAACCTGATAACTTGCAGGTAGAAGACCTTGATCATTTTTAAACGCTTGGTACTCATGCTCAACTTGCAACAAAGTCTCTCGACTGGTTAAACCATGTGAGCGCCCGCTTACGTGATTTGCACCTATACCTTTGAGGTCACGCATAACTGAAAATGCTGAGTCGTACCAAACTGTGATGGTGGTCAAGTCTAGTTGATGGTTGTCACATCGAGATTGCGCTAACGCAATTTTTACCTGATTGAGCGATAGAAAGTTATTGACGTGTTGATATGCATCAATTTTTTTCCATGATGCTCGCAACTCGCACAGTGACCCTTCAGCTAGTGTAGAAAAAGCCGCCTTCCCATTAGCTTTTAGTACACGACGAACTTCTCTCAGGGGATAACTTAAATCGGCACACCATTGCAAAGCCAAGCTAGAGAATACGTAGTCGAAGCTTGTATCGTCGAAAGGCAAGTTTTCTGCGTCGGCTAGCACATAATTCATTCGTTCATGGCCACAGCGCACCATAGCTTTGCTTAACATCTCTTGAGAGATGTCCACACAAAACACTTCAGCGCCACGCTCTTGAAGAAGTTGAGAAAAATAGCCCGTACCACATCCTAAATCCAAAACACGTTGATGAGTTAATTCATTCGGAAGTTTGTCTAGTAAGCGATGGCCGACATCACGCTGGAAAGCGGCATGTTTGTCGTACGTGTCAGCCGCCTTACTAAAGGAAGCGGCGATCGCTTGTTTATTAGGCAGTAAGCAATCCAACTTCATTTGCTCTGCATTATCCATTACTGCGTTCCTAATGCTTGCTTCAATGCCATTGAAAGCGTTTTAACTTGTTCGTTAGTGTGATTAACAGTGAGTGTGATTCGCAGACGAGACGTCCCTTTCGGAACTGTTGGAGGACGAATAGCAGTAACCCAAATACCGTTTTGGCGACAAGCACCTGCTACTCGCAAAGCCAAATCAGATTCACCAATCACAAACGGCTTAATCGAAGTTTGAGTATCAACAAAGCCCTCAACGTCGCCGAGGCTATCTCGATACACTTCACTTAACTCTGTGAGCTTTTCACGTCGCCAAGACTGCTCTTGAACCATCGAGACAGCATGCGTGAGCGCATAGGCTTGTGCAGGAGGCATCGCCGTGGAATACACATGGTGACGAGCAAACTGAGTTAAAAAGTCCCCCGTTGCGTGGTCACATAAAATAGCCGCGCCAGACATACCAAACGCTTTGCCGAAAGTAACGATCAGTATCTCAGGCTTAACCGCCGCTAATTCACATGAGCCACCGCCAGATTCCCCTAGAACACCGATACCATGAGCGTCGTCTACAGCAAGCCATGCATCATGATTACCGGTGACGTCAGCGATATCAGCAAGCGGCGCACAGTCACCGTCCATGCTGAATACCCCTTCAGTCACAACTAGATGGTTGCCTTCGCTATTCAACAGCGATTTTAGATGCTCGATGTCATTGTGCTTGAAACGCTTCATCTTAGCTGGTGACAACATCCCCGCTTCCATTAGTGAGGCATGGTTCAAACGGTCTTGGATCAATACGTCTGATTTTTCTAACAAGGTGAACAACAAGGCTTGATTAGCACTGAATCCAGAGCCAAACAGAATTGCTCTGTCGTAGCCCAGCCATTCGGTCAGTGCGGCTTCTAAATTGCTGTGCGCGGCACTAAAACCAGTCACCATCGGTGATGCTCCACTGCCACTACCATATACGCTTAAACCTTGCTGCCAAGCACGAACAAGCGCTTGGTCATTAGCCAAGCCTAAATAATCATTACTTGAGAAGTTGATGTAGCGTCTGCCTTCGTGTTCCAAAACGGACTGGTTACCGGCAAACACCACATTCATAGAACGATTCAACCCTTGCGTCTTACGCTCAGCAAGGGCGGACTCGATACGAGATTTAAACGCTGGCATCGTAGAAAAGGTCGTCTTTTGTCGGACGAGCAGCAACGCGCTCTACGACGCGATCCAGCAACTCGTTTTCTTCGATTTCATCAGGTTTTTGAGACACCTCTTGGCTGTTAATGCCGAGCTTGTCGAACAGCATCATGTCTTTGTCTTCAGAAGGGTTTGGCGTGGTCAGAAGTTTGCAACCATAGAAGACGGAGTTTGCACCCGCCATAAAACACAGCGCTTGCATTTGTTCGTTCATGTTTTCACGACCAGCCGATAAACGGACTGCGGATTGGGGCATCATAATTCGTGCTATTGCAATCAGACGAATAAAGTCGAACGGCTCAACGTCGTCCACTTCTTCCAATGGTGTACCCTTCACCTTAACCAGCATGTTGATTGGCACACTTTCAGGATGTACTGGCAAATTAGCCAGTTCAACCAACAAACCTGCTCGGTCGTTAGCACTTTCACCCATGCCGATGATGCCACCGGAACAGATCTTCATGCCAGCATCACGAACGTGAGACAAAGTGTCTAAACGGTCTTGGTAAGTACGGGTGGTAATGATATTGCCGTAGAACTCAGGCGAGGTATCTAGGTTGTGGTTGTAGTAATCCAGACCAGCGGTTGCCAATTGCTTTGCTTGATCCGGCGTCAACATGCCCAATGTCATACACGTTTCTAAACCCATGCCCTTCACGCCTTTGATCATGTCGGTCAAATGCGGCATGTCACGCTCTTTCGGGTTTTTCCATGCTGCACCCATACAGAATCGAGTAGAACCAGCGTTTTTCGCTTTTTGTGCGGCGTCGAGTACACGCTCTACTTCCATCAGACGCTCTTTTTCAATGTCTGTGGTGTAGCGAGCACTCTGAGGACAGTACTTACAATCTTCTGGACAAGCACCTGTCTTAATCGACAAAAGCGTGCTTACTTGAACATGGTTGGTTTGTTGGTATTGACGATGAACAAGCTGCGCTTCGAATAGGAGATCCATGAATGGTTTTTCCATGAGATCGCGCACTTCAGCATGCGTCCAGTTATGACGAACTTCCACGTGTATTCCTTTAATCACTTTTTTTGTTGTGTTGACAGTCTACTGAGTCTCGATAAACTGTCAACACAACACAAAACAACAAAGTTTACATTTGTATACTTTTCACTCTAAGTTATTATTGGAATCGCACATGGATCTCGCCTTCGACCGCCAGCATATCTGGCATCCTTACACTTCGACATTGACACCTCTGACCTG
>NZ_WXWT01000216.1:0-3963 GCF_009904725.1 Vibrio sp. V43_P6S15P86 | reverse complement strand
ATCCAAGGCTGTGCATCAGGCTTTGGGTGAAGGCCATCATCCATCATCCACTCGGGTTTGATGACCACATGCTCCAAGAAGAATGGCATCAAGGTAACTTGTTGATGTTGTGCAAGCTTAGGGTAGATATCGTAAAACATATCGCTATAGCGCTTACCATAATTAGGTGGCACTCGAATTTGCATCATGACAACGTCCGCACCTGAATCTTTTATCATGGTAATCATTTTTGAGAGATTCGACGTAATAAGTTTAGGAGGGAAACCTCTTAGGCCATCGTTGGCACCTAACTCAATGAGCACCATATCAGGGCTGTGCTGGGTTAGCAGCTGTGGTAATCGAGCTAAGCCGTTGCCTGTGGTATCGCCAGAAATGCTGGCATTAATAACTGTTACATCTTGACCATGTTCTGACAACGCATCAGGGAGTAAGCTAGGCCAACTCTTTTCGATCGGCATCTGATAGCCCGCGCTCAGGCTATCACCTAAGACAAGTAGCTTTTCGCTCGCATGTGCAGTAGCGGAAAAACAAAAAAATAGAACTAAGGAAAGTATACGAATCATGCAAACACCTGTACTTAATGCACCTATTGTTCAAGCTAATTTGGTTTCTAAACAAGTCTCTACTAATCAAGAGCAATTAACAATCCTCAAAGATGTAAATGTTGACATCAGGAAAGGAGAAAAAATCGCCATCGTCGGTACTTCCGGTGCGGGTAAGTCAACGTTGATGACGTTGTTAGCTGGCCTTGATACACCAACATCAGGTGAAATTACCTTGTTAGGTCATGAGTTATCAAAACTTGACGATGAAGCTCGCGCAAAAATTCGCGCTGACTCTCTAGGTTTTGTTTTCCAAAGTTTCTTATTAATCCCGAGCTTGAGTGCATTACGCAATGTCACGCTTCCTTGTCTTTTACGTGGTGAAGCCGAAGATGAAGCAAGAGCAGCCGAATTATTAACCGCTGTGGGATTGGAAAAACGTGTCGATCATCTTCCAAGTCAGTTATCTGGTGGTGAACAACAACGTGTCGCGCTGGCACGTGCCTTTATGACACAGCCTGAACTGTTGTTCGCAGACGAGCCTACCGGCAATCTTGACCATCAAACCGCAGACAAAGTGATTGAGCTGCTATTCGATCTTAATGAGCAGCATGGAACAACGCTGATATTAGTTACACACGATGGTCATCTAGCAAGTCGATGTGACCGTATTTATCGTATGGAGGCGGGTGAGCTTAAGGAGGAGGTGTAATGTCTGCAGTATCATCAAGCGAAGCAACATCGACAGAACGAAGCAGTGCAACACAGCACTCGCCGAATAAAAGTTTGATACGTTGGAGTTTCGGCGAAATAAGACAGGGGAACCTTTGGCCTATTAGCGTTGCTCTTATTCTTGTGATTGCGAGCATCTTTGCGCTTTCTGCATTAGCGGAGCGAATGGAGCAGGTGATCGTCAAGCAGGGGAAGGATGCATTGACAGCGGATGCGGTGTTTGTGTCTGCTAATCCTATACCTGACACGTTGTTATCCTCGACTGAAAACCTAGAACGTTCGACGATGACACGATTTGCCACGATGGCATTTAGCGACAATGGTATGCAGTTGATTTCCGTAAGGGCAGTGGACGACAATTACCCTTTAATGGGAGAACTGGTACTAGACAACAACCCATCCGGTCGCGTTAAAGAGAACCAACTCTGGCTTGATGAGCGGATTATGGCTCAACTAGACGTCAAGTCGGGTGACAGCGTCACTATAGGCGATGCCGATTTTACGGTTTCAGGTGCAGTGCTGATGGAACCTGGATTAAGCTTTAACCCATTTCAACAAATGCCTTCTGCATACATTCATCAAAAAGACGTTGAGAAAACAGGAGCGATTCAAGTCGGGAGTCGAGTTCAATACCGTCTGTTTTTACAAGCCGATGATAAAACGCTAAAAGGCCTGCAAGAAGATACTGTTCTTTCTCCTAGTGATCGCTGGCGCACGCAAGATACTGCCAGTCGTAGCAATGAGGTCTTTGAACGAACGACGCAGTATTTGTCTCTAACGGTTGCGATTGTCATCATTATGGCAGCGACAACATTGGTTCTTACTTGCCAAAACTATGTGAATAGTCGAACACAAACCATTGCGATGCTAAAAAGCCTTGGCGCAAGTCGACGATGGATTGAAAAATGGCTGTTTATTCAAGTCACAATTCTGCTCATTAGCGCCAGTGTCGTTGGGTTATTGTTGGGAAGTGGGCTGGAGTACTTATTGCGCATTCCACTCAAAGACTTATTACCCGAGCCACTACCTAGTTACGGCGTCACTCCATATCTAGTGTCGTTTATCTCAGCGGTCCTGATCACCGTTCCTGCCCTTGGCATACCATTGTTGGGGTTGATTAAAACTCCAGCCTTAGAAGTGCTACAGCAGGGCAAAGCACAACGTTCTTGGAAACGAATGTTGCTCGTTCTAGTCCCCGTTGTTCCATTACTTTTGCTTTATGCTGATAATACCTTAGTTTGGATTGTTCTTATTGGTATTGCAGTACTGTTTGTTGTGCTTGCTGCAGTGAGCGTCGCACTCACAAAATTGTTTGCGCGTATTTCAACACAACCTGCCATGAAGCTTGCGTTGAGTCGTATCAACCGCACGCCAGTAACTAGTGGCCTGCAGTTTGGTGCTTTGGCGTTGTCTTTGATGCTGCTATCTATTATCTGGCTTGTGCGCAGCGATATTCTCGCGGATTGGGAGAGAACCTTACCTGCAGACGCGCCAAATGTCTTCGCATTAAATATTGGTGATTACGAACTCGATAGCTACCTAGAAACCTTAGATAAAAATGGGGTTACACGGTCACAAGCTTATCCAATTATTCGTGGTCGATTGACAGAGATTAATGGTCAAAACGTCAAAGAGATTGAATACGAAGGAGAAGGCTCTGACGCAATACGTCGTGAATTGAACCTTACGTGGGGAGACAGCCTGCCAGAGTATAATGATGTGCTTGCGGGTGAATGGACAAATAAGGGGAGTGTCTCCGTAGAAGCCGATGTAGCAAATGACTTGGGCATCGAACTTGGTGATAAACTGCGCTTTGTTATTAATAGCCAGAACTACGATGCGGTAGTAGATACCATTCGTTATGTTGAATGGCGTGATATGAAGCCTAACTTTTACTTTATTTTCTCATCCGACGTTATGGCTAATCTACCGGGTTCTTACCTCATCAGTTATAGAATTGATGAAGGGAACGAAGCACTATTAACGTCTATGTCGCGATCTCACCCAACGGTATCTGTTTTAGATATTCGTACCATGGGCGAAAAAATCCAGGACTTGATTCAACAAATCGTATCGGCAATCACTATTCTTGCTCTTTTAGGCGTGGTTGCGGGGTTGCTACTTATCTTTACGCTATTGAGATTAAGCTTATCCCAACGTCAGCAGGAGATCCGTTTGTATCGCACATTAGGTTCAAGTAAAAAACGGATCAATACAACTCTGTGGGCCGAATACGGCATTATGGCGTTGATAGCTAGCGGTGTCGCGGTATTCGCTGCGGAAGTTTGTGTGGCCGCGGTAATGACATATGGCTTCGACCTGAACGCACAAATTCACCCCGAATTGTGGATAGCTTTACCACTGGCAACATTTGTTACGTTGGCACTTGTCGTAATGAGTTTGTTGAAAAGATTGTTAACGCCAGTAAACACTTAATCACTGCAAATGTTATTAAATGCGGAACACTCCATGACACTTTTATTTTAGTTATCCACAAAAACAGTGGATAACTTTTGGGATAACTAAATGGGGTAAAAAGTGGGGTATTTCTGCAGGCTTTGCGCCATGGGTCTTACAGTGAAATTGTTATTCACATAGGCACAAAAAAGTGTCTTCCTAACCATGTCGTCAAGTACTTTTTTTGCAATTTTTTTCTACTTTAACGCACCATAAAGGCGCAGTTGGATAT
>NZ_WXWT01000194.1:0-3968 GCF_009904725.1 Vibrio sp. V43_P6S15P86 | reverse complement strand
TGAGATTTACTTTGAATGGATGACTTATTAATCGTTTCATATTGATGATTTATAGTGTTTTTATGAAGCTCGGATTATAAGAACATTATTACGATTAATAAATGATAATGAGATTAATTATCAAATGTGTTTTTGCGACGGATTGTAAAGTTTTTTATCCATTCGTGGAAACTACGATGAGTATCGTTAGCTTACAGAAAACAAAAAGCCCAGCATCATGGACGCTGAGCTCATTGGCTTTTAAACAAGATGGTGCGAGCACTGTTGCTCCTTTCGAGCTAATCAAGTGCGTACTTGGTAGGAATTACTGAGTTTCTAACGGGATCTGTCCGGTAGTCAGTGGCTCGACATCGAACTCGGTCAGTCCTTCAATGTAACTTTCAACGGCTTGTTCTACCGAATCATCACCTTGGTTGAAGTAAGCAAGGTGGAAGATCGCATCGCCTTCATTAACCAGTGGCAAAGTTTGTTGACCGATCACCAAGCCACGCTTTGGCGCTTTGAGCTCTACCTCATCATGTCCAAGAGGAGAGCTGATATAGGCGAGAGTTTCACCCTGTTCCACTTTGTCTCCCAGATTAACGACAGTACGCAAAATACCGTTACCTGACGCACGAACCCAGCTGGTGGACTTCGCTATGATAGGCTCAGGCAGCTTTTTTCGGCTAGCGCGCAGCATGCCAATGGCTTGCATTACACGCCGAACCCCGAGTACACCAGCGCTGATTGACAGTGGATCAAAACGCAATGCTTCGCCAGCCTCGTAGGTTAGCACGGGGATATCACATTTTTCTGCTTCACTGCGTAAAGAGCCATCACGCAATGCTGAATCAACAATCACTGGCGTCGCAAACGCCTGAGCAATACGCAGAGTTTCTGGGTTGCTTAAGTTTGCGCGAATCTGTGGCAAGTTCGTGCGGTGAATGGCCCCAGTGTGCAGATCCAAAATGTAGTCACAACGTTTGGCTATGTTGTTAAAGAAGCCGTGTGCCATTCGAGATGCAAGCGCGCCTTTTTCACTGCCAGGAAAACAACGGTTGAGATCTCGTCGATCGGGCAAGTACCGTGATTTATGGATGAAACCAAAAACGTTAACGATAGGTACTGCAATGACAGTGCCTTTCAGTTTTTGTGGATCCAGTTGGTTAATGATCTGACGAACGATTTCTACGCCATTAAGCTCATCACCATGGATAGCAGCATTCACCATTAACACAGGCCCTTCTTGTTTCCCATGGATGATTTCCACGGGAATAGATAAAGGCGAATGTGTGTATAGCTTCGCTGCTTCAAATTCGATCTCTAATCGTTGTCCTGGTTGTATTTGATGCCCTAAGAGCTCAAACACTTTGCTTTTTTTACTTCTGGCCATAAACCATCTCTGTCAAATGCGTTATCAGCAATGTAACAATTGCTGCAAAATCGCACTAATCATTCTCATTAAGGACACGACAAATTACTTTAATCGTCATGCGCGAAATCTCAGCATGTGTGACGTTTTTGTTTTCAATATGATCTTTTATATCAGTTTAATACATAACGAGAGGTACAGAAGGAAGAGCAATCATAGGCTTAAAAAATGTGACTGTATTAAAAATAATACTGATAATGAGGGACAAAAAAACGGACTTTTAACCCTACTTTTTATCCGATAATATCCGCGCCGAATTTGAGGTCTAACATTTCTAACTAGAGGTTTTGATGAAAAAGGCAATTGCTAAAATTGGTGCATTGACTGCTGTAGCAGTTTCACTTTCAGGTTGCGTTGGCAGTAATGCCGTGACAGGTTATGTCATGGGGTTTAACTTGAAAGCTGTAGATAACCGTTACGCTCGAGGTGGTCTAAACATGCTTTTAGCACCTGTTTATGGTGTCGCAATCGCAGCGGACTACATCGTGTTTAACTCTCTAGAGTTTTGGACGGGTAAGAACCCTTTAAATGGTAAGCCACATATCTTCGATACAAAGATGGATACTTACATCGATGTAAACCACCAGTTAGATAAATCGTTAACGACGGCGCCAATTGCACCGTTAGCGAATAACCGTGTTATTGAGCAGGGTCGAATGCAGCAAATCGATGAGAATACTGTTCAAATGGATATTACTTACAATAACGGCGAGAAGGCGACACTCATGGGTGTGCGCGATGGTGAGTTTGTCACTTACTACATTGATGGTGAAGTCGTTGCACAAACTTCAATGGATGAGCTAGCTGCTTATACGCAAAATCGCGTGTAATTTGGTCCAGCCAAACAAAAAAGGGTGCCGTAAAGCACCCTTTGTCGTTTTTCGTGCTTGAATTACGCTTTCTCTGGAATTGCCTCTAGAAGCGCGACCATTTGGTCCCAGTACAGCTGAACGGTATCAATCTTCACTTTCTCATCTGGTGAGTGAGGGAATTTAATTGTTGGACCGAAAGACACCATATCCATGTGTGGGTATGGTTCTTTAAACAGGCCACACTCAAGACCAGCATGGATGACCATGATGTTCGGCTTATGACCGTAAATGCCTTCATACATATCACGGAAAATTGCCATGATCTCGGAATCTGCATCTGGCTTCCAGCCAGGGTAAGCACCTGAGAACTGAATTTGTGCGCCTGCTAATTCAGCAATTGAACGTAGCATACTCTCAACTTGGCTGCGGCCAGAGTCAATCAAAGAGCGAATCAGACACAGAACTGTCACTTTATTTTCTTCAGTAGTGATCACGCCAACGTTCAGTGACGTTTCGACCACACCTTCAATTTCGTCGCTCATGCGCATGACGCCATTTGGGCATGCGTTAAGTGCGGCAATGAAGCGTTGCTGATCGGCGATTGAAAATACTTGCGCGTCAGTAGCGAGCAATTCATTAAAGGTTACGATACCTGTTTCGATTTTACCCAGTTCAGTTTTCAGCAGCTCAGTGTAGTGGTTGAACAGCTCAGCAAGCTTGTCTTGGTTTTCTGCAGGAAGAGCGACAGTGACAAACGCTTCGCGAGGGATTGCATTACGTAAACTACCACCACGGAATTCTACCAAACGTAAATCAAGCTCTTGAGCATGACCCGCTAGGAAACGACCAAGTAATTTGTTGGCATTACCGCGACCTGTGTGAATGTCACAACCTGAGTGACCACCTTTTAGGCCTTTCAGCGTCAGTTGGCGTGTTACGAAACCGGCAGGCGTTGCTTCTCGAAAAATGCCGAAAGTCATGGTGCCATCAACACCACCAGCACAACCCATGTAGACTTCGCCTTCTTGTTCAGAGTCTGTGTTGAGAAGGATCTCACCTTCTAACCAACCAGCCTCAAGACCAAATGCGCCAGTCATGCCTGCTTCTTCATCAATCGTCAGCAGAACTTCGATTGGGCCGTGCTTAATGTCTTTAGATGCCAATACAGCAAGGCAAGAAGCCATACCAATCCCGTTATCTGCACCAAGCGTCGTGCCTTTCGCCGTTACCCATTCGCCATCGATGTAAGGTTGGATTGGATCTTTGGTGAAGTCGTGTTCGGTGTCTTCGTTTTTCTGCGGCACCATGTCGATGTGTGCTTGAAGTACAACAGCCTTCTTATTTTCCATTCCAGGTGTCGCGGGCTTTTTGATGAACACGTTACCGGTTGGATCACGGCGAACGTCAAAGCCTTGCTCTGTTGCCCAGTTGATAATGTACTGTGCTAATGCTTCTTCATGTTTCGATGGATGAGGGATTGAACAAATCTTATCGAAAAACTGCCAAAGTGGAGCAGGTGATAAGGTACTGATCTCAGAATGGAACTCAGACACGGAGGACTCCTTTTGATGTGCTTTGCCAAATATATACCGTAAAAATATTGTCAAGGTAGCATTAAATGCTAGACGATTTGGCCTTCAAATTGCCGTTAGCATACCACCAGATAAGGAGTACGAGTAGTCGCGTGCACAAGGATTTCTCTCAGAACTGTCACAGTTTGTGAACACAATAACAGGCACTATGCG
>NZ_WXWT01000030.1:0-3972 GCF_009904725.1 Vibrio sp. V43_P6S15P86 | reverse complement strand
TACAACAAAGCGGCAAATGTTATACCAACAAAATAACAACAGCCAGCCCAAAATCACCAAGATAATTCAGAAAATAAAAATCATAGTTTGCTAGGACGAAAAATAATAATCAATTCGCCTATTTATAAAAATCGAATAGCAATTTTGTACAAAAATAAGCACGATGGATCCGTTACACTTCTAAGATGATTTTCTTGAGCAGACCGGATAAAGATGAAAGAAAAGAATAAGGAAATCGCTACCTTCAAGATAGCTCAAGAGCTCGGCGGTTTAGAACTTCTCGATGCAAAGTATGAGAAGCAGAATTTTTCACGCCATAGCCACGAAGGTTACACTATTGGCGTCATCGAGAAGGGAGCACAGCAGTTCTTTCGAACAGGCGGAAATCATATCGCGCCACAGGACAGCATCATCCTTGTAAATGCAGATGAAGTACACAACGGGCATTCGGCCTCAGAAGGCGGTTGGGAATACAAAGCAATGTACCCCGTACCACAGCAGTTTCAGACCTTGGGGCAAGAGCTTGGTTCACCAAATGTAGCTCTGCCCTATTTTCCTCAACCTGTGGTTTACGATCCTGAGCTGGCTAGTCAGTTGCGATTGGTGTTTGAAACGCTAGAAAAATCAGACAACCGACTACTACGAGAAACTTTGATTTACGGCACGTTGATCAAACTAGCCAGCAAACACAGCACCCACCGGGCACCGCTCAAAGAATCAACCAGAGCTCAGCGACAAATACAGTTGGTCAAAGAGTTTTTGGAAGACTTCCCGCAAACGGACGTCTCGCTAGAAGAGCTCGCAAAACTGGCTGGGTTAAGCCCTTTTCATTTGCTAAGAGAGTTTCAAAAACAGTTTGGCTTCCCTCCCCATGCTTATCAAATTCAGCAACGTTTACGTATGGCGAAGAAGCTACTAAAAATGGGACAAAAAATTTCAGATGTGGCACAAGAATGTGGCTTCCATGATCAAAGCCATCTGCATCGACACTTTAAAAAAGCCATGGGCGTCACTCCCGGCCAATACGTCCGTCACAGCTAAAGCAGCAATATTGTACAAGGCGTTATGCGACTACCGAGCTATCTTGGTAGCCTGATTTAGGAATAACTAAGAAGAAACTATGGACCACACTTTGCCGTTACAAGAAGAATCAAAAGCCACGCTATTTTGGCAAGGCACACTTGCGATGATGCCACTGAGTATCGCGGTGTTACCTTGGGGTTTGCTCGCAGGCTCATTCGCGATTGATACTGGGCTTCACCCTTTGGAAGGACAAGCACTATCCGCCATTCTGTTCGCAGGTTCCGCGCAGCTCGTCGCGATGGGGATGATTAAATCGGGGGCAGGCCTAGTAACCATGTTACTAACAACGTTTTTTATCACCTCTCGACACTTCCTCTACAGTGTATCGATGCGCAGTAAAATTGCACCACTTCCTCTTAAATGGCGGTTATCACTCGGATTCTTACTCACTGATGAGCTGTTTGCGATTGTAGGTCATCATTCCGATAAACAATTTAATCGCTGGTATGCGCTTGGGGCTGGTTTGAGTTTTTACCTGTTTTGGAATATCGCGACATTGACGGGCATTATTGCGGGAAGCCTGATCCCTGAACTGAACGAAATGGGATTGGAATTTGCTGTGGCCGCGACTTTTATCGCAATTGTAGTTCCGACTATTAAAAATATGGCGGTGCTCGCGAGTGTTGTCGTGGCATTAGTGAGCTCGGTCGCCCTAACCTATTACCAAGTGGAAGGAAGTTTGATGATTTCGAGCATTTTAGCCATGCTTACAGGCTACTTTGTGGGACAAGTACAGGAGAAACACTAATGATCATGTTGTCTATTTTACTGATGACGGTACTTGTTTTCACCAGCCGCTACTTGTTTTTAGAACCCAAGCTACCACTGCGATTAGGGACACGTACACAAAAAGTGCTCAACTACGCCAGCCCTGCGGTACTCACTGCGATCTGGGCGCCTATCGTTTTCATTCCCGATGGAGCACTCAGCGTGAATGTGCACAACCCATTTTTATTGGCTGCCTTGCTGGCTGCGTTAATCGCGTACTTTACTAAAAATGTTCTTTTAACGACGGTGATCAGCATGGTGGTATTTCTCGTTCTGCGAATTTGGCTTTAATTCGCCACCCACTCAATCTCCAACAGGGTGACATCACCACACTTTAATCGTCCAAGGAAGATGTCACCTTGATGCACCTCACCAACTCCTTTTGGTGTGCCGGTCATTACCACATCGCCATCTTGAAGTGTTGTGTAACTCGTTAATTCATCCAAAATGGTTAGCGGCGGATAGAGCATCTGGTTAACGTGACCTTTTTGTACACGAACGCAGTTAATCAAGAGCTCTAGGTTAAGATCATTAATATCAATGTTATCCAAAGAGACAAATCGACTAAACACTGCGGAGCCATCAAACGCTTTAGCACGCTCCCAGGGCAACCCTTGTTGTTTAAGTGAAGACTGCAAACCGCGCTTGGTCAGATCCAATCCCAAACCGACCGCTGAATAACGTCCATCTTTGATCAGAAAACAGATTTCAGCCTCGTAATGAAGAGGCTCTTGATGAAATGAACGCAGAGTCGTCGATACGGAAGTCGCGGGTTTATTAAATACCACCATTTGCTCAGGGATCGCATTATCAAGCTCATGAATATGTTCAACGTAATTTCGCCCAACACAAAGCACTTTACCCACTTCTACTTTCTTTTCTTCAACTTGAATAACGCTCATCGCTCTTCCCTGCAAAACAAAAACCTCATCATAATCTAACCTATTGACTTAACGACACTAAATCCCATCCTCTAGTGTGAAAAATAAGACATTCACCCCGTTTTGAGTTTTGTATCATCTAATTGAAACACCACGGTATTTACAAAACAAATAGACAAAAAAGCCAGCACGAGGCTGGCTTTAAATCAATAAGGGTGAATGATTGTTCTCGCTAAATCCTATTATAGGTAGTAACGAGCACCTATCGCCCATTTGTCATCAGTTTCACGACCATGGTCATCATTTAGGTCAAACTGGTAACCCGCGTAACCAACAAATTTAGGCGTGAAGTTGTACTCTGCCTGCAGTGCCATTTCCTCACGAGCGGTTTCTGTTTTAGCGTTTTTGAACTCTTTACCTTCAACCATCTCGTAGTTAACGCTCAAGTTTAAGCTGTTCGCTAGAGCGTATGCGATGATCGCTTCGTACGCATCACTTTCCGCCAAACGGTCGCCATTTACACTGAAGTTCATATTTTCATTTGAACCATATACCGCGGCAAGGAACAGACCTTGACCGTAAGCGCCGTAAGATGCAGACACAACATGTGATTCCGCGGTGTGTTTACCTGTGTAAGCAGGGTGTTGGAAGTCACCACCGTTGTATGAGTAGCCAATTTTCGCGCCCATGATTGCGTAAGAAAGCGCAACTTGCATGCGGTCATCGTATTTAAGACCACCAGTGATAGTACCTGCGTCATTACGCGTGTAATCATCATTTGCGCCTTGCCATCCAAGACCAACGTTAATCGAACCAGCTTCGCCTAAATCAAAGCCATTTCGATAAGACAGCATTTTATCCGCACGACCTGTGCCTAGGTTTCCGTGATCGTCGTAAATGAAGTCATTCGCAAACGCAATTGGCATATCCGCGATGCCTGCTACATCATAGTAAGGTGACCATTGCGTACCACCTACTGCACGACCGTAGACCTCATGTGTTAAACCTAAGTAACCTAGACGAGTTTTAAACGACTCTTCACCGCCATCTAAGTAGTTTAGAGCCCATTCACCACGTGCGTCTGCGGTGAAGCCATTGCCTAAATCTTGTGTCGCAGAGATATTGATACGAGGAGAGTTAGTACCAACATCCGTGTCACCTTGCTCTGAACCATTTAGGTTAACAGAAACGTGGCCGCCCATCGAAAATGTTGTGCCATCGTTATTATAAAGTTCCACTG
>NZ_WXWT01000240.1:0-3993 GCF_009904725.1 Vibrio sp. V43_P6S15P86 | reverse complement strand
CAAAAGTTAAAGAGAAGATTTCTCTATTCATTCCGCCTAAGTTGCATTACTTTATAAGTATATTTATTTATAAAGTCCGCACTTTTTGAGAGGGAACCATGATTAATATTGCTTTTTTTAGTGCAAAATCCTACGACGAGGCCTCTTTTAATAAAATTAAAAATAACCGAAATTTTGAATTCCACTATCACGACTTCCGGCTAACCGAAAAAACCGCCAAAATGGCACATGGTTGCGATGTCGTGTGTGCTTTCGTCAATGATGACCTTTCAGCTCCCGTTCTTAAACAGCTTTCTCTAGGCGGAACTAAGCTTATTGCCATGCGCTGCGCGGGTTTTGATAAAGTGGATCAACAAGCCGCTAAAGAACTTGGCTTACAAGTGGTTCGAGTTCCTGCTTACTCACCAGAAGCGGTGGCTGAACACACTGTCGGTTTGATGATGTGCCTAAATCGTCGCCTTCACAAAGCCTACCAACGTACACGTGACGCCAACTTCTCACTAGAGGGCCTAGTTGGCTTTAACTTTTACGGGAAAACCGTTGGTGTCATTGGTACAGGTAAGATTGGTATCGCGACGATGCGTATCTTCAAAGGGCTTGGCATGGAGCTGCTTTGCTATGACCCTTACGAAAATCCATTAGCACTAGAAATGGGAGCGCGTTACTGTTCGCTTGAAGAAATCTACGCTAATGCGGATATTATCTCTCTCCATTGTCCAATGAGTGAAGAAAACTATCACCTATTGAACGAAAAAGCCTTCGCGCAAATGAAAGATGGTGTGATGATCATTAACACTAGTCGAGGCGAGTTGCTGGATTCACTAGCGGCGATAGAAGCCTTGAAACAAGGTAAGATTGGCGCGCTTGGTCTAGACGTGTATGACAATGAAAAAGACTTGTTCTTCCAAGATAAATCTAACGATGTCATCGTAGACGATGTTTTCCGTCGCTTATCGGCTTGTCATAACGTGCTGTTTACTGGCCACCAAGCATTCTTGACTCACGAAGCACTTAATAATATTGCCTCAGTTACGCTCGATAACGTCGAAGCCTTTTTCTCTGGTAACGTATCGGGCAATGAACTGATTAACTAAAGCCAGACAATCGAGAAGTATAGTAGAGCGTGTGATCTCAGCTATGCTATACTTCTCGACTATTTAAAATTTGAGCCAAATTACCATGAGCATAAAAACTGATATTCAAAAGCTGCACAACCGTTTAGATACATGCCAACGTAAACTTGATGCGGCACGTTCTCGTGGTGATCACGAAATGATTACAAAGTTCACGGATGAAGTAGAACAGCTAACCAAAAAGCTTAACCAGTTAAAGCATAAGCAAAACTATGAGCTGAACAAAGAACGTAAAAGCTTACTTGATATGCCATTCTCTCGTGAAATCACCAAAGCAGAACAAGCGGACATCGGCAAACTGAAAAAACGCGTACGCGGCTTAGTAATCGTTCACCCACTAACAAAAGTTGGTAAAGAGCTTCGCCTCGATGTCATGACAGGCTTTGCGCCAAAAGAGTTTTAAACTCATATTAATACTCGTTGAGCCTAAGCATTTGCTTGGGCTTTTTATTTTGTACTGCTTCATTAAATGTCATCGAAATATCAACCCATAAGCTCCTAAAAAGGCCAGCGACAAAAGCCACGGACCTATTTTCAACCAATACCGTCTGCATTACATCTCAACGCTACGACAGTTGCTGCAACTTGTGCTCCACAACGGGGTCATTCGGAACTAACTGCTGAGCCACTTCCAAAAGTTGTACTGCATCTTGCGGATTGTCATGCTCATGCTTCATCGCAATATCAACAAGTGGCTGAATATCGATTTGCGCTTGATGCTCCTTCACATGCTCTTTCTTTTCTTCAATTAGCACATTATGAGCGGTACTCAGTAGGCTCAAACGATGTTGTGAACTCGCATTCGCCTTGTTAAGACACTGATAGTAATCTTCTTTTAATCGCAGCGTTTTAGTCTGATGACGAAACTGCGCTATATCTATCTTCTGATAACGTATAAAGTCTACAGCCACTTGCTTATAAAAACCGAATTTATTCAAATACGTCGCGTGGGTGCCATGTCCCATACCGAAGACTCTCAAATGAGTGAGCTCTGGGTAGCGTTTGGCGTGAAGGCGGTCGATTTCATTGGTTGGATCATAAATGATGTAACCTTTTGCATCTCCAAGGTCGAGGTCGTGGTACTTTCCTTCCCAATCAAATTGTTGGGCAAGTTCAGTACTTGGCCTGTCATCCCATGGCACTAGCACTTTGTTTTTTGTACTGACCGGGTGAAACATCAATACTTGATCCAACTTTAATAGATTGGAAAAAGCGCCAATAGCAAAACCACCGCGGCTAAGGCCATAACCTAAACGGCATTCAAAAGGCTCAAGTAATGTCGATAACTGCTCTAGAAAGAAAATCAAATTACGGCTACGAAACCAGTTACTTTTCCCAAGGTGCTGAAAAGAGATAATATTTACTTTTTGTTTCTGGGCTAATCGATAGCCCCAAGGTGCAAAGTCTGAGTGTAAGTCCTGTACTTGTAGATTCGTACCAGCAGGGGAAAAAGTGAACAACAGCGGTTTATTGCGGTCGACAAACTCATACTTAACAAACACATCATCAAGTAAGTCCTCCCCGGACATCGGTAGCCTGGTTTGCTGTTCTTCACGAGAAAGAGCCAGCCATTCATCCAACCAGTACAGTAACTTCATTAATCCTCCATCTAAATTGCGCCTAGCAATTGTGTTAAAAATCTAGTTTTTAGTGTGTGATCATCTCCCCCTGGTTACAGGGGACTCTGATATCAGTCCTCTTTTAAAACAAAGCGTGAATTTGCTTATTAAATTGGTCAATATCTATGGTTTGATGACGAACAAACTCCTTCGCCACCAGATTAAAAAATTCTAATTTATCTAATTGTGTGGATTGAGTGCCGTGCCCCATACCGACGACTTTTAAATGAGTAAGCTCTAGATAACGTTCAGCATGAAGACGATCAATACGATTGGTGGGGTCATAAATAATGTAACCTTTGGCATTGCCCAAATCTCGATCATGGTAGCCGCTTTCCCAATCGAACTGTTGAGCAAGCTCAGTGCTCGACCGATCATCCCATGGCACTAACGCTTTATTTTTTGTGCTAACAGGATAAAACAACAAAAGATGATCCAACTTCAGTAAGTCAGCGAATGCGCCAATAGCAAAACCACCTCGGCTCTGCCCATAACCCAAACGACATTTGAAGGGCTTAAGCAACTCAGACAACTGCTCCAGAAAGAAAATCAAATTCCGGCTACGGAACCAATTGCTTTTACCTAAATGTTGAAAGGCAATAATGTTTACTTGTTGTTGTATTCCGAGGTCGTAGCCCCAAGGAGAAAAATCCGGAGTTAAGTCTTGTACCTGAGCATCAGTACCGGAAGGAGAAAATGTGAACAACAATGGCTTGTTAAGATCGACGAGTTCATACTTCACAAAAACATCATCAAGTAAATCGTAGCCAGAAATTGGTAAAGCAGCATTTTGCTCTTTTTGAGTAAGCGCTTGCCATTCACCTAACCAGTAAAGTAGCTTCATTTTTTCTCCAAGTACATCAGCAGTATTTAGACTGAAACTCTATCAAAATGCTTTTAAGCATCCCACGTTGAGACTTAACAAAGCTCTACTTAAAGCCCAAATGACCTATGGAAATGTCTTCGATTGAAGATATTACTGCGTAAACTACACCCAAAGTGAGTACGCTAAAGAACTTAGAGAAGGGGCCGGAGAAAAGCCAATTAGAAGTTTTCGATAACAGCTGTTAAAAAACAGCAGATACAAAAAAACCGCTGTAAGAACAGCGGTTTTTTAAAGGTGGCGGAGAGATAGGGATTTGAACCCTAGATACGCTATTAACGTATGCCGGTTTTCAAGACCGGTGCTTTCAACCACTCAGCCATCTCTCCACAAATTGTCACTAAAACTTAGTCTTATA
>NZ_WXWT01000468.1:0-3995 GCF_009904725.1 Vibrio sp. V43_P6S15P86 | reverse complement strand
TGTCTATATTGTACACATACAATATATGAAAAAAGGAGGTCTAACGATGGTTAGAGGTTATAGTGAGCAGACGCTAAAAACCGAACCTGTAGTTCAGTTGGCGATACTGACAGGCTTAGATGCAGATTTGAGTTTTATCAGAAACAACAGAGAAAAGGTTTTGCCTGTAATAACAGGTGTCATTTTGTATCGACAGCTCAATCGACTCGACTAAAGAAAAGTCCTTGAACAAGCACAGGCTTTAGGGAATCCGAAATTTTTCGGTAAGGTTCAAATGCTGATAGCGCAAAGTATTGCTAAGCCCATGTGGAACCCTTGGAGTCTATCAGATGGTGAGTTGCGCCAGTATTTCGATACTCATCAGGCAGTCGCAGACTTCCTTTCTACATGGTTTATCACCATCGATATTAAACTTGAGGTCGGCTTTGCAGCAGCTGTTATATACGGGCTATCAAAAGGTCAAGGGGCTGCATTGATTAAAGAAATGGCTTCTGTGCACATCGCTGAAGAGACTTTCAAGAAACTCAGCCTCTCATCAACTGCGCAACGAGCTGGCGCGAGAGCATTTTTGTAGCGGTTATTCTCGCGAGTGTACTCAAAGGCTTTAACGAGGCTGATGCGCTAGCTGCAAAGCAAGAGTTATTACGACGTAACATGCTTAGAATAGAGGATTTGTAAGCTATGTTTTGGATACTGGGTCTTTTTATCTCCTTATTTATCATGTACTCGGATTATGCGCATTATTTCTATACCAAGCGGCACGGAAAGAAATCTAAGGTTTCTCGCTTATTAAGCTTGCTGATCACGGTAACGCTTCCTATGATTGCTACTACCGAGATTTTGAACGATCTTGGGGCAGGGAAAGTCACCTACCAAGTGTGTGTAATTTTCGTTTCGGCTTTAGTTGGTCTTCTGGTCTGTTTGTCGGAGCAGTATCGTTTTAAGGCAGAAAGAGATTAGTCGTATCATGTTGTGTAGCTATCAACAAAGGCACCAAATTAACGCCTCTTTCATTCTTGGTGTATTAATAACCGATTCGGGCCGGTAAGTTGGGAGCAAATGTTTCCTCACGTGTATCCTCGATCACGCGACCGCTATTATGACTTCCTGAATGAAGCAAAATGTATCTTTCGGCTAATTTTTGACTCGCTGACTTAGAACCTTTAATCACCTGAATACGCATAGTTCATGCCCACCATTGAGCCGTCTGAACTATTCGCTGTACCATGATAGAAAATAGTTTCTGTATTGAAACATATATCCCTTGCGCGTGAATATTTAGCTGACTCGGACATATCAAATCTAGCCTCAACTGATATCCAAGTGAACTTTCAGTTTGCAAGACCAGTTGTTCATAATTTATTTAAAAGTTAATGGCGAGCTAATACAAAAACGAGCGCCGATTGACGCTCTTTCCGATCTCTAATTGATAACCAATTATGCTGTCTCTGTCTGACCTATCCAATGATAATGGTGGTTGGCTTTTTTACCCACTAAACCGAGCTCTGCCAATTCCTCAAACACCTTGTCTACCTCTTCCGCAGATAGCCTAAATTGTTTGGCAACGGCTTTTTTTGTGCACGTAATTTGATGCGTTTTAAGTGCATCGCTCACTTGCTCTAACAGAGTTTTCGGTTCTTTTGGCTCTTCAGGCTCCGGCGTTACTGGTATTTCTTGCTCTTCCTCCTCTTTGATATGAGGAAGATATCCCGCTGGCTCTGGATCGATATCGCGAACCGTTTTCAGTATCATGCCCTCATTTCGGCGATAGAAATGTCTGAACCGTTGCTCTTCACCAATCAGGCCGACAAAAAATGCAGCAAAGAAATCCAACAGAATCGAAAGAAATACAACTAAGCCAAGCTGAGCTTGCTGAGAGGTGGTACCAAATGCGTTGGCTAGGCTATCAATCAAACCAATCACTGAGCCTTGCGTGACTGGTGGCAAACTATCACGTTCCATAGCCAAGCGTTGCTGCTCTTCGCGTAAGGTTTTGTTTTGCTCCTGAATGCGAGTTACACCGGTCGCGATACGCTCCATCTCGATGTATTTCTGCGCTGCCATATTGTTGAGCTCAATCTGTTTATCGATTGCCGCAATTTGGCGATTAAACGCTTCCACTTTCGCCTGCTCTACCGAAATATGGCTTTGTGCGCTGTTTGTTGCACTGTTAATGCCACCAATACTACCGCCAATGGAGATCGCAGCTAAGACTAAATAAAACACGAGAGCGGTTGCCGCCCCTGTATAGTTGCGATGGGCTCGGCGCTCACCGTATTCATACCAAGCGTAGAACTTACCCGCTTCAAAAATAATCGCTAAACCACCAAATAAGGTTTGCATCATCGGGTTTTCGTCGATCGACAAAAACAGCAATAGAGAAAAAATAGTCGATGCTAAAATCGCAGCACCAGTGAATGCGTATACACTCACCATGGCAAATCGACCTTTAGGGTATCGATATCCAATCTGTTGTTCGTATTTCATTTGAGAAATTTCTTAAGATTAATCGCCCCTCCGACTAAGTAGGACGGACGTTCTGGCATGTACAAAGGAGCGCAGAATACCGTATCCTTTATTAAATTACTGTCATAATTCCGTTAATGGAAAACAAGTGAAGATTCGGTGTGCATTTTGAATCGATATCAGCCAAATCTAGCACGTAAAAACACCACTTCGGCACCCACTAACCGAAGTTTCAGTGACATATAAGAGAGATTAATTCAGTATCTTCAAAAGCGACTAGGCAAGACAGACAAGCTGAATTGGAGGTTATGAATGCAAGCCGAATCAAGACATGCCATCTGCCGTAACACGTTGCTTTAAATCGTAAAGAGCCAAGCTATTAAAGCGTTAAAAATAGGCAATAAAACAAATAATGCACACTTGCATCACCTTTTAGTAAACTGATAATTACATTGTTTGGTTAATTTGTTAGTATCCCGCGCCGAAGAAGATAAGCACTCAATTGTATGGAAAACACTCTAATACAGCATAAACACCATCGCTTGCACGCTATTGCGGTTATTATCGCGGTGTTGTTTCAGTTGTATTTAGCGTCCACAGCGACTCTTAACCCAACACAAGTTCACAGCACAACCTGGCTTAACAAAGTTCAAAGTGAAAAGGTCTTACTGTGTACCGCAGATGGTTTCAAATGGGTGGATATCAATACGCTGATTGAAGCTAATGCTCAACCTTCTTCTACGCTCATTCAAGATCTTAATTTACATGAAGGCTTTCAGTTTGAATGTCCGCTTCTACAAGCGGTTCAATTCTTTCTTTTGGTTGCGATTGGGCTATACCTGACTACCATCCATTGGCTGCGCCGAGTCAAGAATGCCCTGACGCCTTACCGATTTTCAAAATGCGATAAGCTCGTTTACAAACACATCGCGCCTAAGCACTCTCCGCCGAGTGTTTTTCCTGCCTAACAGGCATCTAATCATTAACAACTTTATTCAAAAATAACGATGACTCTGTTTGTTGTCCATTCAGAGAAGCCATTCATTCAAAAGGAAAAACACATGCTTAAATCATTTAAAACCGCCGCTATCGCGCTTATTGCTGTCATCGCTAGCCCGCTGAGTTTAGCGCACGATTATGAAGCAGGGAAAATTCATATCGATCATCCATGGAGCCGCGAAGCGCCACCAAACGCACCTGTTATCGGTGGTTTTTTTCAATTAACCAACCACGGTAACAGTGAAGATGCATTGATCGCAGCAGAAAGCCCAATCGCAGGACATGTCGAAATTCACACGCATAAGAAAGAAGATGGTGTGATGAAAATGATTAAGATTGCCGAAGTGCGCGTTCCCGCCAATGACTCAGTGTTGTTTAAGCCAGGCAGCTTCCATTTAATGATTTTCAATCCAACACAAGCGCTCAAAGAAGGTGACCGCTTCCCTATGACGTTAACATTCAAAAACGCGGGTAAAGTGGAAGTAGAAATGGCGGTTGAAAAACAAGGTCACATGGAAAAACACATGCAC